>JAUVZL010000031.1 GCA_030602565.1 Candidatus Stahliibacteriota bacterium | reverse complement strand
TTGAAAAAGTCATTTTTCACTGGAGTAGAGCCTGTCTGCGTGCGAACGCATAGGCAGGCATTTATGCTCGTGAAAACTGATGAAATTTCATTGCTTTTGACGGGGCTAAAGCCCCTACTCCACTAAATCAACAGCCTGATTAAGTCATTGAATTCTTCAGCGAAACGTGCACGAAATATGCCTTAATCTCCGATTGAGCTGCAGATTTCAGTGTATCGAACAAATGTGAGATGTCTTCAATGCTCAGTGCCCGATGAATCACCTGTCTGCCTCAGGCAGAGGCGACTACAATTGATTGAGATCACCTTGTCTCCCTGTCTTCTTGTCTTCTGTTACACTATACTCCAACCTGTCGTTTGCGGCGTTTGGTTTTGCGGCGTTTGCTGTATGAGCGCTTATCGCCCGCGGATGCCTTGCCAGTTTCAATGAGTTTCCTGAACTGTTTTTCAGTAAGTTGTTTCCTCTGCTGGTCCCGACGTTGCTCAGTCTTTTTTCGTCGTTCTTTTTTCATTCATACCTCCTTGTTGCTAAATCCCCTTGTCTTTACTTGCAATTTTACCTAATAAAAACAAGGTGTCAAGCAATTGGTCTTGCTATACCACCGCAGGTTTTTCGCTCTTGACTTTATGGCGAAAATTGATATTATTAAATAAAAGGAGGAAATGAAGTGGCGATTGATTTAACTGCAGTTCTAAAATTTTTGAGGCTTGTGAAAAGCCAATTCGTGAGTGACATAGCTATTGACCTTGGGACATGCACTACGCTTATCTATGTGAACGACCGTGGCATTGTGCTCAACGAACCGACCGTCGTAGCAATTGATACGAAAACAAAAAAGTGCCTTGCCGTTGGGGATGAAGCAAAGATGATGCTCGGCAGGACACCGGCTGATATCAAAGCTATTCGACCAATGAAAGATGGCGTTATTGCGGATTTTGAAATGGTTGAGTTACTACTGCGCACATTTATTGAAAAAGTTCAGAAAAGAAAATTGTTCACCCGCCCAAGGATAATTATCTGCGTTCCTTCAGGGATTACCGAGGTTGAAAAGAGAGCGGTACGCGATTCGGCCGAAGCAGCTGGTGCAAGGGAAGTGTTTTTGATATCCGAACCTATTGCTGCGGCTATCGGTATTGATCTACCTGTCCAGTCGCCAACCGGTAACATGGTCATCGACATCGGGGGTGGAACAACAGAAATCGCAGTAATCGCATTATCTGGCATTGTCACCAATAGCTCGGTGCGCATTGCCGGAGATGAAATGGATGATGCAATAGTTCAGTATATAAAAAAGAACTATAATCTAATCATCGGGGAACAAACTGCAGAACAGATAAAAATCGACATCGGAAATGCCTTTCCCACAGTAGAGGATAAGACCTATGAAGTCCGAGGTCGTGATCTTGTATCGGGTATCCCCAAGACTATTAAACTCACCAGTCACGAGGTGCGCGAAGCGATCCAAGAACCCCTCTCGATGATTATCGAAGCAATACGATCAACCTTAGAAAAAACGCCACCAGAACTCGCGGCTGACATCCTAAATTCTGGTATCTACCTGGCTGGCGGTAGTTCTCTGTTAAGGGGCATCGATACCCTTATTCGTGAAGAAACCAATCTGCCGGTAAGGATTGCAGATGAACCGCATAAAGCAATTGTTATTGGTGCCGGCAAGATTCTCGAGGACATGGCCACCTATGAAAAAGTAATATTCCAAATGAAGAGAGAATAGTTGTCGCGTCGTCAGTTAGCATTTTTCTTTTCTCTTTTATTGATCTCAATAACCTTTCTGTCACTCGGTGAACACACCAAACTAACTATATCAACCCGCCTTTCTCCGATTCTCCTTTTTCCAGTAACGACAATTACTAAACTCGTTGACTTCCTGTCTGTCTCAAGCACCCGGATAACTGAATTGGAGACCATGGTGAACCGTCTGCGTCTTGAAAATGCCGAGTGGAAGAAGATAATACTTCTCGACACAACAGATTACCAAACCACTGAGTATCGGTTGCAAAAGGCACAAATAATTGGTCGCGACCCATCAAACATAAACAGCTATTTGTACATAAATATCGGTGAAAAAGAAGGTGTCCGGATTGATCAACCAGTCCTTTCTATAGACGGCTTGATCGGTAAAATAAGATATGTAGGCAACAATTACACGATCGTTGAAACCATCGAAAAACATGGCTTTGCAGCAAGCGCCTTAGATGCTAAAACAGGCATCCACGGTATTGTGAAGAACCACGGAAATCTGGTTTTTGATTTTGTTAGGATAGATGATGAAATAAACATAGGTGACTCTGTATACACTTCAGGGATGAGTGATATTTTCCCCGAAGGCATCTTGATCGGAACAGTGAAAAAAATCGATGAATCAGATGATCAGTTTTTCAAGCCAGTCTATCTAAAACCGAGCGTCCGGATCAACCGGCTCAATTATGTTTATGTTGTTTATGGCAAGGAAAACAATTGAAATACCTATTGTATTTTGCACTACTTTATGTCCTGCTGCCTTTCAACCTATATATCGATCTAATTTCGATACTGATATTTTATTTGGTTTTCAATGAAGATGAAAGATTTGCCCTTATTTTTTCTTTTTTCGCCGGACTCCTCATCGATTTATTCCACCCCGTTGTCTTAGGTGTAAATATCCTCATTTACGTTATATTTGTGCAAACTCTATTATATGTTAAAAAGTACTTTAAGCAAAATATGTGGGTAAACTGGATTGTCTTCGCCGTCTATTACCTGGCGAAAGTGTTTGTAACACACATCGCAATTTCCGCACCGGTGAGGATCCAACCTATTATCTTCACAATTATGTGTTTCTTGCCATTGGTCTTAATATCCAATAAAATAAAATACAAGGTATGGATGAGAACATAAAGAAATTCAAGTTCCTGCGCAATGTCATCATCGGCACCGCGATCATTATCATCATTGCAAGCATAAAACTACAGGTGATCGAGGGCAAGAAGTATTCTCGACTCGCGGAAAAAAATCGAATAAGACAGCGATATATCACCGCATCGCGCGGCAAAATTTTTGACCGAAACGGAATCGAAATCGCCAATACGAGACCAGGTTTCTATGTGTCAGTAATCCAATCGATGATCGATAACAAAACCCTGGAAAGTATATCAAAGATTCTTGATATCGATAAAAAAACTGCCCAGGATAAATTCAAGCTTGAGAAGAATCCCTTTATGCCTGTAAAAATCGCCCACGACATATCTTACAGACAACTGTCGATTATTGAAGAAAACATAGATGACCTCAAAGGCATTGAAGTTGGTGTTGAACCACTTAGGAACTATCCATATGGTGAACTGCTCTGCCATCTCCTTGGTTATGTTGGTGAAATAACACACCAAGAAATAAAGCGATTACAGGGCTACTCTATCAATGATTACATAGGAAGGATGGGCATTGAAGAACACAATGAAAATCAATTGAAGGGGAACTACGGTATCGAATTTGTCGAAGTTGATGCGCGGGGCAGAGAAATAGGTAAAATCGCTGAAAAAAGAACGATCCCTGCAGTCAACGGGCAGGACTTCTACACAACAATCGATGTCGTGTTGACTGAATCGGTGGCGGTCTACTTGGAAAAGTACAAAAGGGCAGCTTGCGTGTGTCTGGACCCAAAGAATGGAGACATCCTTGTTCTTTATTCAAAACCTGGTTTTGACCCAAATCTTTTTGTCCATGGAATGAAAAAAAAAGAATGGGAAATACTTAACAAAGCACCGGATGCGCCGATGTATAACCGCGCGCTGATGAGTTGTTATCCAGGTGGGTCCACATTCAAACCATTTGTTGCCCTTGCGGCTCTGGACGCTAATATGATTACCCCTGAAAAAACCTTCAAAACATGTACTGGCAAATATCGCTTAGGAAGACGGACATTCAAGTGTTGGAAAAAGCACGGCAAGCTGCAGCTTAGCGGCGCCATAATCCATTCATGCGACATCTATTTTTATCAACTCGGTGCATTTATTGGAATTGACACAATCGTATCAAGGATAAGCGCGCTCGGCTTTGGCAAGCTCACCGGCATTGATTTACCCGGCGAAAAAAAAGGCCTCTTACCTGACCGAGCGTTCTTAGAAAAGAAGTACGGCAAGAACTGGACTGAAGGACACATCTTTAATTTGAGCATTGGGCAGGGTGACTTACTCACTACGCCCCTGCAAATGGCTTGCGCTTACACAGCATTTGCAAATGATGGTGAAATCGTTGTGCCCCATGTTACTAAGACTGACGACTATGCATATCATACAGCCGATATCTCCCCGGCATCAATTGAGATTATCAAGGAAATGCTCGCCGGCGTTGTCGCCTCTGGTACCGGTGGTTTGGCTCGTCTTGATGATTACGTAGTGTGCGGTAAAACCGGAACAGTCCAGAATCCCCATGGTGATGATCATGCCTTATTCATAGGTTATGCTCCTGGGGACGCGCCAGATATCTTGGTGTGTCTGGTTATGGAAAATGCCGGGCACGGCGGAAGTGTAGCAGCACCAGCCGTCGGTAAAATAATTCGCACCTTTCTCAATAATACAAGGGTTACGCAATATGCAAAAGAAGACTAACTTCGGGATTATCGTCGCGGTTACCGTACTCTCACTCATCGGTCTCCTCATGGTATTCTCAACTGCGGACCTATATACCCTCATAAAACAAACAGTTTGGCTGGTCATCGCAATGATCACCGCGATAGTCCTCTCGAGAATCCCCCCAAGGTTCTGGTCAAATATTGCGCCAGCACTATACATTGGAGCGATAATCCTCCTTCTTATCTTACTCCTCACCCAAAGTTCTTATCCAAAACGCTGGTTTAAGATCGGTACGGTCGCGATCCAGCCATCTGAATTCACCAAGTTTGCAACCGTGGTTTTTCTCGCAAGTTACCTCGCTGCACGGAAGAAAATGAAACGATTCTCAGACCTTCTGGTGCCCCTTGTCATAATCGCGATGCCCGCAATCTTAATATTCTTGGAACCTGATTTAGGAAGTGCTCAGATTTTCTTTCCAATCCTCTTGCTCATGTTGTACTGGGCTGGTATGCCAGCGACTAAAATTTTCATCTTCTTCTCTCCCCTTGTCTCCGCCGCGGCAAGCTTTATCATTTATGTCTGGGTAGCATATTTCATAGGCTTAACCGTCTTCCTCTATTTTCATAAACAACTGAATGACTTTATCTATGGCACCGTTAGCAACTTCCTCGCCGGTTTAGTAATGCCCCTTGTTTGGAATTTGCTGAAACCTTATCAGCAAGAGCGTATAATCACTTTTTTCTCACCATGGGTCGATCCTCGAGGCATGGCGTGGCAGACTATCCAATCAAAAATCGCCATTGGTTCAGGCGGCATCATTGGTAAAGGGTTCTTGTCAGGAACCCAGAAAAAACTGGAATTTCTGCCATTGAGGCATACTGATTTCGTATTCTCATGTCTCGGTGAAGAATTCGGTCTGATCGGCATCATCTTAACAACCCTTGTCTTTGCCTATCTCTTCTATGAACTACTGCTTCTTACAAGAACAACAAAAAACCGTTTTTCCAGTATCATAGTTGCCGGAGTACTTGCCTGGCTGGGATATCAAACATTCGTAAATATGGGGATGACCTTGGGTCTTTTACCAGTAACCGGTGTACCCTTACCATTTATCAGCTATGGCGGTTCTTCGCTCCTTGCTTGCTATATGGCAATAGGCGTTTGCCTTGCCGTGTCAAGGTCAAAGTTTAAGTACTAGACTTCACAATGATATCTCTGTAATCTCTTTTGTATCGTTGTAATCAGAGATTTCTTATTTTTTCAGAAATCTTAAAAATATCTCTTGACAAGTAACGCAAAAATGGGTATTCTTACGCGATTATAAGGGGGTTATATGAAAAGATTTTTGGTGATATCATCGATTCTTATTCTGGTTGCCTGCAATACTGGCTTAGAGATCAATACTGAATGCGTGCTCAAACACACCGCGGAAATGGTGAAATTCGAAAACACGGCAGGTGATATTGAAGAGGCTTTTGTCAACCTTTCCTGGACCTGGGTTTATACCACGCCTAATGGTGACGGTGTGATTGTCGAAAGACAGATCTCAAGTGACTATGATTCGATTGCTTATGTAGATTCTATTACTTCGTTGATGACGTTTACTGATACGTCTGACTTGCTTGAACCAAACCTCGCGGTATCCTACCGTTTGGGTTTTCTTGTCGGCAAGTCGGTAGATTATTTTGTGACCACGGATTGCACAATACCCGGGACCCAACATTTCGTACAACCAGATACTGAATTCATAACGATAGATACTACCGCTACCGCTACCCTGACCATAAACTTCAGCGCGCTTGCAGGATTTGATGAAACTGATGTCGCAATCTATGAGACATCATTTTCACAAATCGACAGTATCCTGAACACACCGATCGAAGAGCTATTGCAGATCCTCACCAACCCGCTTGTTGATACGACCTTGACTAATACCCAATTAGTCGTTTATGGAGCTGATGCGTTATTTGGTACACTTTCTTTCTACATAATAAAAATCTCCTCTTCTAAGATCGGCCAGTTAGACTATATTACAGATACCTCTATTGGACTCCGAGCTTTCATGAGGAGAACACCTTAGCTCATCTGGTATAGTATCCCCTATGGCAAGAATAGAGCTTGATGTTCTCCTTGAAGAACTGGTCTTAAGAGAAGGTTCAGACCTCCATCTCCGCTATGGAGAACCACCTATCCTCAGGGTCGCTGGAAAACTCCAAAGAATGGAACAAAAGCCGCTCGACGACCAGGATCTTGAATGTCTTATCTACGGCTTGATGAAGCCCCTCCAGAAAGACAAATTCCACAAGATGTTGGAATTTGATATGGCATATGAAATATCCGGTGTCGCAAGGTTCAGGGTCAATTGCTTTAGACAAATGGGTCACATTGGTGCGGTCATGAGAATCATCCCGCTTAAAATAAAAACCATTGATGAGTGGGGTTTCCCAAGCGTGTTCAAGAAAATCGCCGAACTACCGCGTGGTCTGGTTCTTGTCACTGGACCAACTGGCAGCGGTAAATCCACTACTCTTGCCGCTATCATAGAACATATAAATCAAACCCAGGAAAAACACATAATTACGGTAGAAGATCCCATTGAATTCTTGCATCGCGACACCAAGTCTATAATTGAACAGCGGGAAATCGGCATTGACACGCTTTCTTATGCAGAAGCTTTGCGCCGAGTTGTCAGACAAAATCCAGATATTATCTTAGTTGGTGAAATGCGGGATCTCGAAACGGTTGCGCAAACAATAACTGCTGCCGAGACTGGCCACTTGGTTTTTTCAACCCTGCACACTATTGATGCGGTCCAGACGGTCGACCGAATAATAGATGTCTTTCCGCCAGCACAGCAGCAGCAAATCCGGCTGCAACTGTCAACGACCCTCCAGGCCGTAATCACAGAAACCCTGGTACGCCGCAAAGGCGGCCCTGGAAGAGCTGCTGCCTTTGAAATCATGGTTTGCACGCCGGCGATAAGAAGCGCTATCCGAGAAGCCAAAACTCCTCAAATCTACACGTCTATCCAGACTGGCTCAAGGATGGGTATGATACAGATGGATCAATACCTGAAAAACTTATTTCATCAGGGTGTCATCGAATACGAAGAGGCTCTTGCAAATTGTAATAACCCAGATGAATTTGAAAAAAGGGCTTAGCAATGACCAAACTGCACGATCTTATCAGAGCACAGATCCAGTATAATGCGTCAGATTTAATACTCAAAGTCAATTCGCCACCTATTATGCGCGTTGATGGCGATTTGAAATTACTCGATCTACCGCCACTAAATAAAGTCGATATTGAAACCGGTCTTGTTGAACTTCTGTCAAAAAAACAGTTAGAAGAATATAAAAAAACGTTTGAACTCGATTTTTCATATACCACACCCACCGGTGAGAGATTTCGAATCAACTTATTCAAACAAAAGGGTAACCTGGGCGGTGTATTTCGACTTATCCCCTCAAAAATCCCCACCCTCGACGAAATCGGTTTTGCTGCAGGGCTGAAAGAAATGACCTTGAGACCACGCGGTCTAATTGTTGTCACTGGACCTTCCGGCTGCGGTAAATCAACAACCCAAGCTGCCCTATTAGATCACCGCAATACAAATGACAAGTGTCACATCGTAACAGTCGAGGATCCAGTTGAGTTCATTCACAAAAATAAACAGGCATTAGTGACCCAAAGAGAAGTCGGTAAAGACACCCATTCTTTTGCCAATGCCCTCAAATTCGTGCTCCGACAGGACCCGGACGTTATCCTCGTAGGTGAAATGAGAGATTTAGAAACAATTGCGTTAGCTATTACCGCCGCTGAAACTGGACATACTGTAATAACAACATTACACACAGCTGATTCAATATCAACAATTGACCGCATCATTGATGTCTTTCCGCCCCATCAACAAAACCAAATAAGGATGCAACTTTCACTGAACCTCCTTTGCGTTGTTTCCCAGAACCTCTTAAAACGCGCCGATGGCAAGGGACGAATTGCTGTAGCCGAAATACTGATTGCCACCCCGGCCGTGAGAAATCTGATACGGGAGGCAAAGACTCATCAGATATCCTCAATTCTGCAAACATCCCAACAACTGGGTATGATAGCTTTTGATGCATCTCTCGCCAGCCTGGTAAAAAAGAATGTCCTTGCACGGGAGGAAGCTGAGTCAAAATCCCTCAATCCGGACACGTTCCATAAAGAAATGGAACAGCTGTCAAAATCTGGATAGTGAAAAAATCTTATCTTAAACTCAACAGTCCAGTGCAATACATAAAAGGAATAGGTCCAAGACGGTCAACATATTTTAAGAAAATCAGTATTGAGACGGTAAATGACCTCTTATTCCTTGTGCCGAGAAGATATGTTGACTACTCTGCTATGCGACAAATCAGCGACCTTAAAATCAACGATGAGGCGACTGTTATTGGTAAAATCAAAGCGGTAGACGTCCAGCGAACAAAACACCGGGGGCAAATAGTAAAAGTGCTTTTAGCCGATGAGTTTGATACAATCGCCGTGAAATGGTTTAACCGACGTGACCTGAAGAATAGGTTCAAAACTGGAGACAGTCTGTTGGTATCAGGCAAAGTAACTTTCTTTCATGGTCGACAAATTGTAAACCCGATTTATGAAATTATTACTGAACAGGAAGTGGACAAAACTCAAGGTACAGTGATTCCGATCTATCCATTAACCGAGGGACTCGGGCTTTGGGACATAAAGCGCGCCGTAAGGATCTGCGCTGATGAATGCCTCGATGATGTCCAGGAAACTCTACCAGAATCGCTTCTTAGAAAGAATGATCTGATGGCATTACCACAGGCAATAAGAAACCTCCATTTCCCCGGCAACCTACAAGATGCTTTTGCCGCCCGACGGCGTCTGGTTTATGATGAGTTTTTCTTCTTTGAACTAATACTGGCTAAGCGGCGATCAATGGCGAAGCATGAAACAGGCATCAGTCTGCCCGACCAAGGTGTTCTAACGCACCGACTTCTCGATGTTTTACCTTTTGAATTAACCAAAGGACAGGTTGAAGTTATAAAAAACATAACCGATGACATGGTAAAACCTCGTCCCATGAACCGTTTGCTCCAGGGTGATGTTGGCGCAGGCAAAACCGTCGTGGCGCTTTATGCTATGCTTGTATCAGTTGAGAACGGTTATCAATCGGCACTCATGGCACCGACGGAAATATTGGCTGAGCAACACTTTGTCGGCCTGTCTGAAACATTAAAAGAACTGAAAATCGAAGCTGTTCTGCTGACCAGCAGCATAAAAGCTGATGCTCGAAAACAAGTAATCGGAAAAATCGCCAGCGGCGATGCTCAAATCGTATTTGGCACCCACGCCCTCATCGAAGAAGAAATTAAGTTCAATAAGTTGGGCATTGTAGTCGTTGATGAACAACACCGCTTCGGTGTTATGCAGCGAGCCGCCCTGGTTAACAAAGGAATTAACCCGGATTTTCTTGTTTTATCAGCGACACCAATACCGCGTACAATAGCCCTAACGCTTTACGGTGATCTGGACATATCCTTTTTAAGGGATAAACCGCCGAGGCGCGGTGAAGTGTTGACTAAAATCATTAAGGAAAATAAAAAACAAGATATCTATTCATTTGTTAAGAATGAGCTGGCAAAAGGACATCAAGCCTTCGTGATATGTCCACTCATTGAAAAATCAGAGAAGCTTGATCTGAAATCAGTAGATGAAGTCTATCATGAAATCGCCTCAATTTTCTGCGATTATTCAATCGGCGTAATCCATGGTCGGTTAAAAAGTACCGAGCGGATCAAAATCATGAACGACTTCCGCGCTAAGCAGCTGGATATACTCATCGCCACCACCGTCGTCGAAGTAGGCGTTGACATCCCGAACGCCAGTATCATGCTCATTGAGCATCCAGAAAGGTTCGGCTTAGCTCAACTCCATCAATTGAGAGGTCGCATCGGTCGCGGGACACAACGATCATACTGTTTTCTATTCCTAAACCGTTACCTTGCGCCAGAAACCTATGAGCGGATTGCCTATTTCGAAAAGAATAATGATGGCTTTGCCCTCGCCCAAAAGGATATAGAGTTACGCGGACCTGGAGAAATCCTTGGAAAAAAGCAACACGGACTGCCCGACCTAAAAATCGGCGATCTGGAAGATGACAAGGAATTGCTCTTTTTAGCTCGCGATGATGCATTTGGTACAATCACAAAAGACCCCGAAATGAAATCTTCCGAGTTCTTTACAATAAAAAAACAACTGCGTAAGCTGACCCCTAAAGAAAAATTGCTGAGTATTGGTTAAGGAGGAAATAATGAACAAGTTTACCCTGGTTTTAGGTACCTGCAATGTTATTGCTGGTTTTGTACTGGTGGCGGCGCTAACAATATCTTGCACAAACATTCCGTCAAACATCGGTAAAAGTAGCGAGGTGGTTGTTGCATCATCGGCGATCGACAGCAGCATGATCATCGACAATATTCAAATCTTTAACTACGTTCCTCAAAAGGAAGGGTTGTTTACCTTTCTCTTCAAGGCGGATACCGCAGCCAAGAGGTTCAGCACGTATCATACGATTTTCATCTATGGAACACTCCAGGATGAATCCATTAGTACCCTATTGAGTGAGGAAGCCAAGGTAGCCACAGAAAAAGATACTTTCACACTTTTCAAGCTCAATGACCTTTGGGCAAAAGAACAACTTGTCATTGTTATGGCAGTATCTGGATCCATTTATACTGCCCAGGGTATTATCAAATATAAAAATATGATCGCCAATATGTTGGAGGAAAACTATTACCAGCACATTAAGAAGAATTACTACTGCAAAGATATGGATAAGAAAAACAAAAAAGCTCTGGAGAACTTCGGCGTGACCTTTAACCTCAGCAAATCATGGATGATTGATTCCACACAGCAGGACAACCATTTTATTTTCTTCCATAAACATTTCCCAGACCGCAGCATCTTTTTCTACAAGGAGCAGATCAGCCAGGAACTGTCACGAACGTCAGCAATAGAGAAACGCAATGCGCTCACCAACGAGTATTACAATGGTGACTATGTGTTAGAAGATCTGGTCACCAGCGAAGAAATTGAATTTAAGGATATGAAAGGTATAAAACTGAAGGGGGTCTGGCAAAATGATTCACTCGTTGCCGGTGGCCCTTTCATCTCATATTTCTTGACTGCCGAAGATACCTTATACATTATTGATGGTATCCTGTTCAACCCCGGCAAAAGAAAAAGTGACCATTTCACAACACTTGAAGTAATAATGAACTCTTTCCAGATAGTCAAGCCCAAAAACAAAAACATGGAATGAGACTTGACAAGGTTTATAATATGATTAATATATATTATATTATTCTTAATGGAGGAAGAAATGGGAGAAAAAGACTTTTCTGAAATTGCCCGACTTAGCGAGCGCTTTAATAAAGATCCAGAATCAAAGATGTTTGTACAACTTGCGGATGCTTATAGAAAAAACAATATGATTGACGAAGCCCTTGAAATACTAAACAAGGGTTTGGCTTTTCATCCAAATTATCCACTCGCCCATTTGATCCTTGGTAAGTGCAATTTTGACAAGAGGAAACTCGAACAAGCCAAGGAATCATTCAAAAAAACCCTGTCCTTCGATCCCCAGAATATCGTTGCGCTACGAATGCTTGCCCAGACCTGCGAAGCTATCAAAGACGAGGATGGTCAGATCGAAGCTTACAAAGGTATCCTTGCTATTGATCCTTTTGACGCGCCGGCTAAGGAGAAACTAACCCAGCTCGAATCGCTTCGTAGAAAAGAACCTCTTTATACGATAGCCATGGCTGAAGAATATGAAAAACAAGGTGATCTCGAAAAAGCCTTGTCGATTTATGAGAACTTGTCATTCACTACTCCAAATGATCTGGTACTCGAGCAAAAAGTTACCGAGTTGAAAGAGAAAATCGATGTTGAGAGGAAAAAACTGGAAGAAGAGAAAATCGAAGGGCTTCAGCTGGATACTTATTTCAAAGCAGAAGACTTGGACCAGAAGACTGAACCAGAAACAACTCAGACCGAGGAAGTTGGTCCCAAGGCAACACCTGAACCGACTTCAGCTCCAGAACAAATTGCAGAAGTTAAATCTCAAGAATTTTTTCCGAGCGATACTGGAGAAAAACCAGAAGAAGCCGTAACTAAACAAGACGAACAAATCCACGAACCAACTGAACCAGCCCAAGCCATTGAGACTACGGAAAAACCTAAGACTGAAGAGCCAGCTGGTCTTGATCTTTTGGAACCGATTGAACCTGCGTCTGCACAGCAAGATGAGACACCAAGCCAACCGGTTGAAAAAACTGAAACTGTTGAGTCGACTGAAACACCAGAGGTACAAATAGCTGAACCTGACATATTGCAACCTGTGGAAACTGCTGAACAACCTCCAGAACCTGAGCAAAAAACACCAACCAAAGAGATCATGGGTGCTGAGGATTTATTGCAGCCTTTAGAACCAGTTGAAGAACCCCCAGCCGAAACCGGGGAAACTGAAATACCAAAACTTGTGGATACCGCCGAACCTGAGCAAAAAACTGAACCGCAGCAACCCCCGACTGAAGAACCAAGCGATAAGCTCGGTGAGGCTGAGGATCTGCTCAAGCCGGCCGAAGAAGTCAAAGAAATCAAGGAAGAACCCGCCGCGGAAACCACGGAGCCATCCCCGGCGTCAACTGCCGAGGTGGACAAAGCAACCGATGTTAGCCAACCGCCATCCGAAAGCCCACCGGCAAAACCTAAAGAAAAGCCTGAAGCAAAGAAACCACCTGAAGAGGATTTCCAGTCGTTCAAGGACTGGTTAGGAGGATTGCTTAAGTGAGGTTCAAAGACATTGAAAGGATTGTGAAGATACTCGAGACCAGCAGTGTTAGAGAAATCGAGGTAACTGGTTTCCTGGGTAGAAAAATCAGAATCACCAAGTGCACAAATAATACCCCACCAGTCAAGGTTGAAGCACCTGCTCAGCCGGTAAAGGAAGAAGCAGAAAAAACCGAGAAAGGAGTCGACAATCTTGTGGCAATAAGATCGCCTATTGTTGGCACATTCTATCGCTCACCTGCCCCAGATGCACCACCATATATCGACATTGGTGATGTTGTGAAACCGGGTCAAGTAGTCTGTATTGTCGAGGCGATGAAGTTAATGAATGAAATTGAATCAGATATCGCCGGTAAGATAGTCAAGATGCTTGTAAAAAATGACGACCCCGTGGAATACAACCAGGAATTGTTCATGGTTGAACCGTTGTAGTATCATCAATAGGAGTAACTGACTATGGAGCTAAAAACACTTCTTGAAAAAATGATAAAGGTCAATGCTTCAGACTTACATCTAAAAGCAAATTCAACACCAGTATTTAGAATCGATGGAAAACTGGTCTCGGAAAAAGGAGAATCGCTAACTCCAGAAATAATCAAGACCATAGCTTACCAAATAATGACAAACCCACAACAAGAGACATTCGAACGTATGAAAGAAATGGACTTTGCTATTGGCGTAAGGGGTGTTGGAAGATTTCGGGTGAACGTATTTAAGCAGCGCGGCAGCATTGCCGTTGCAATGCGGGCAATCCCGATATCAGTTAAGCGAATAGAAGAGTTGAACCTTCCTCTGGTTCTGAAAGACCTTGCCTTAAAGCCGCGCGGTCTTATCCTCTGTACTGGTACTACAGGAAGTGGAAAATCTACGACCTTAGCTGCAATGGTCGAGCATATTAACGAAAATACATCACGCCATATCATTACTATCGAAGATCCAATAGAGTACCTTTTCCGGGACAACCTTTCAAACATCTGTCAACGAGAAGTATTAATGGACACGATATCCTTTTCTATTGCCTTAAAGCACATTCTGCGTCAGGACCCGGACGTGATTCTGATTGGTGAAATAAGAGACCGGGAAACCATGGACACCGCGCTTAAAGCTGCGGATACGGGTCACCTTGTTCTTTCAACCCTTCACACATTGAACGCAACCGAGACAATTAACCGAATAATTTCATTTTACCCGCCACATCAACATCAGCATATCCGAGTGCTACTCGCAACGACTTTGGTCGGCGTCTGTTCCTTGCGTTTATTGCCTCGTGCAGACGGCAAAGGAAGAATACCAGCCGTCGAGATTCTTTTAACAACACCAACAATCAAAGACTACCTCATGGACCCAGTTAAGACGTTGCTCATACAATCGGCTATTGAGGAAGGCTACGGCCAGTATGGTATGCAAACCTTTGATCAATCCATCTTTAAGCTGTATAAGAACGGGATGATCGCATATGATGACGCAATACAAGCAGTTACTAACCCTGATGAGTTCAAACTTAGACTCGTAGGCATTGAAGCTACTGCAGAACGAGGTTGGGGTTCATTTGATAAAAAATAAAATAATAGATGCAACAGATTTATGCGAATACAGACAGAAATAGAATCCGTTTGAATCCGTAGTCATTCGTTTACATTCAAAATTTCTATGAAATTATGAAATTTACAAAAATACTGATTGCTAACCGCGGAGAGATCGCAATCCGCATTATCCGCGCCGCCAAAGAGTTGAAAATTGAAACGGTTGCCGTGTATTCAGAGGTTGATAGTGATGCCTTACATACTAGAATCGCCGACGAAGCTGTATGTATTGGCCCGGCGCCGAGCAGAGATTCCTACCTAAATATAACACGCATTATTAGTGCTGCAGAAATAACTGGCGCTAAAGCAATCCATCCGGGTTACGGGTTTCTCGCTGAAAACCCGGAATTCGCCGAGATTTGCGAATCCTGCGGTATAATATTCATCGGTCCTGACCCCAAACACATAAGGGCTATGGGCGACAAAATCAGAGCAAAAAACACCATGAACCAAGCCGGTATTCCTGGTATCCCGGGCAGCGACGGCGCAATAGAATCGCTTGCTTTAGTAAAAAAGGCAAGTGAAGAAATCGGCTATCCAGTAATGCTGAAGGCGGCTTCAGGCGGCGGCGGTAAAGGGATGAGAATCGCCCGCAATGACGAAGAACTGGAATCAGGTTATCGCATCGCCCAAGCAGAAGCCAAGGCAGCCTTTGGCGACGGCAGAATATATATCGAGAAATACATTGCCCGACCCAGGCATATTGAGGTACAGATCCTGGGTGATAACTATGGCAACGTGATAGCGCTAGGCGAAAGGGAGTGTTCTATCCAACGTCGCCACCAGAAGTTACTTGAAGAGTCGCCCGCGCCAGGTATCGACCACAAACTAAGGCAGAAACTATTAAAAAACGCAATAAAGGCCGCACAGAGTATCCAGTACCGGTCCGCCGGCACCATTGAATTTCTCCTCGACGAAAACAAGAATTTCTATTTCATGGAAATGAATACAAGGATACAGGTTGAACATCCAGTAACAGAAATGGTGACCGGCATAGATTTACTAAAGGAACAGATTCAAATTGCCCTTGGTGAAAAGCTGACGCTTGGGCAGAATGAGGTTGAACTCAGAGGCAATGCCATAGAATGTCGTATCAATGCAGAAAACCCCGACCGCAACTTCGTACCAATGCCCGGCAGAATCAGTTTTTTCCACATGCCGCAAGGCCTCGGCATTAGATTTGACACCCATATATTTGCCGGCTACAATATCCCGAGTCACTATGACTCGCTGATCGGCAAGTTGATATGCCATGGCTCATCGCGCCAGGAAGCGATCGCACGTATGCGACATGCCCTTGATGAAATCGTTATTGAAGGCATACCAACTACCATCCCTTTTCATAAAAAAATCATGGACAACAAAAAGTTCATCAAGGGCGACATTTCAACGCATTTCATCGAAGAAATGTAACAACCTCAACGTTTTGTTCGTTTGATTCGTTTAGATTGTTTAGATCGTTTCACTAAAAGTCATTGAGTGACTTAGATTTAATCACAAGTGATTGGAAGAGAGCACTACATGCTGGAAAGGAGCCATAGGCTGGAAGTTAGCACTGCGTGCCTCTCGAAAAACTCGAGACCTTCGGCTGGAACAGTTGGAATTCCCTTCGAATTGGATTTTTAGGTATTTGCTTATCTTTAGGTCTTTGCTTGTCTTTAGGCATTTAGGTATTTGCTTATCTTTAGGTCTTTGCTTATCTTTAGGCATTTAGGTATTTTGGATTTTTAGGTATTTGCTTATCTTTAGGTCTTTAGGTATTTTGGATTTTTAGGTATTTGCTTATCTTTAGGTCTTTGCTTATCTTTAGGTCTTTGCTTGTCTTTAGGCATTTAGGTATTTTGGATTTTTAGGTATTTGCTTATCTTTAGGCGTTTTATCAGCTATTGACAACCTTCGCTTTTTGGGTATAATATATTTTTAGAATGTCAACCGCTTTCCTCGTCCTTGAGGACGGAACCCTCATCAAAGCTAAACACGCTGGTGCAAAAAGAGATGTTTTCGGTGAAATAGTCTTCAATACATCAATGACCGGTTATGAAGAAGCATTCACTGACCCTTCATACGCCGGCCAGATTCTTCTGATGACCTATCCTCTGGTCGGTAACTACGGCATTCGAAAAAAGAACTTCGAATCTAATAAAGTTCAAATAAGAGGGCTCATTTTGAAAGAGCCCTGTTTTTTCGCCTACCGTGGTATGCATCTCGATAAATTCCTTGATTTGTCAAAAGTCTCTTGCCTTTACAATATCGACACCAGAGCCTTGACTTTGAAAATAAGAAAGCACGGGACAATGAAAGCAATGATTGTAGCACACCCTTCAAAAATGGACTACCATGCATTGCTTCGAAGAATCAAACAGACGCCGTACCCGGATGCTGAAAATTTGGTCGCGCATGTATCCTGTACCAAGAAAATAATTCATGGCAAGGGTCCCAGCCGTTTTGTATTGATAGACTGCGGTGTAAAATCAAGCATTTTAAAACACCTAATAAAACATGGCACTGTTATCCAAGTTCCGTTTGATACTGACATTAAGACTATTGATAGACTAAAACCTGACGGTATCGTAGTTTCAAATGGTCCAGGAAACCCAGCACTCCAGGCTATACTGTCAACGACTGCCAAGACAGTTGAGAAACTGATTGATAAGTACCCAGTTATGGGCATTTGCCTTGGCCATCAGATACTGGGTCTTGTGCTCGGCTTTAAGACTTACAAACTGAAGTTCGGCCACCGCGGTTCAAACCATGCAGTTAAGCATGTTTGCAGCCAGAAAATATACATCACATCACAAAACCACGGGTATGCGCTTCAAGCCCAGAAGAACCTTGATGCCGAAATTACCTGGGTAAACGTCAATGACGGTACGATTGAAGGGATACGCCATCGAACGCGACCTGTTTTTTCCGTACAATTCCATCCAGAGGCTGCACCTGGCCCGCGTGATACATGGTTTCTTTTTAAAGAATTTTCAGAGCTCACCATATGCCAAAACGCAAAGACCTGAAGAAAATCCTCATTATTGGCTCCGGACCAATTATCATTGGTCAAGCTGCTGAATTCGATTTTTCAGGATCCCAAGCAAGCTGGTCCCTTAAGGAAGAGGGGTACCGCACAATCATTGTCAATTCAAATCCAGCGACAATACAAACTGATGAACGGACCGCTGACATCGTCTATATCGAACCTCTCAACATCGATACATTAACCAAGATCATCAAAAAGGAACGTCCTGACGGACTGTTACCAGGTTTTGGTGGACAGGTTGCACTCAACCTGTCATGCGAATTGGCACAGCAAGGGATCCTCGGTAAATATTCGGTCGAACTCCTTGGTTCAACTTATGAAACGATTGAAATAGCAGAAAACCGACAGGCATTCCGTCTTCTCATGGAAGCTGTGCACGAACCAAGCCCCAGGAGTTCAGTGTGTCAGAGTCTCGACGGGGTACGTCAGGCGGTTGAACAGATTTCCTACCCGGTACTTGTAAGACCGGCATATACACTCGGTGGTACCGGAAGTGGTGTGGCTGAATCCTGGCAGGATTTACAGGAAATCGCCTCCGCCGGACTGAGGCAGTCACCGATAAAGCAAGTACTGGTCGAAGAGAACCTTCTGGGCTGGAAAGAATTTGAATACGAGGTCATGCGCGATGGAAACGATAACTGTATAACGATATGCGGTATGGAAAACATCAATCCAATGGGTGTGCACACCGGCGAAAGCACGGTTGTTGCTCCAACCCAAACGCTCACTGACCAAGAGCATCAAAAATTAAGAAGCACCAGTCTAAAGATCATAAGGGCTCTGAAAATATGCGGTGGGTGCAATATTCAGTTCGCAGTGAACAGATTCAAATGGGAATACAGAATAATTGAAGTAAACCCACGGGTATCACGTTCATCAGCCCTGGCATCAAAGGCTACTGGCTACCCGATCGCACGGGTAAGTGCGAAAATAGCAGTAGGTATGACCTTGGATGAAATACCCAACGCAGTAACCAAAAAAACATCTGCCGCATTTGAGCCAACGCTTGACTATGTTGTTGTCAAAATACCCCGTTGGCCATTTGACAAATTCCCCACGGTCGATCGTAGAATCACGACACAAATGAAATCAACCGGTGAAGCCATGGCAATCGGCAGCACTATAGAAGAATCGCTCCAAAAGGCACTGCGCGCTCTGGAAATAGACAAATACGGTTTTGAGCCAGAACCGATTATCGAACACGAATTGATAAAAGAACTGCAGGAACCAACTGACCGATTACTCCTTTGTATTGCTGAAGCGCTGCGCCGTGGTTACTCTATAAAGAAGGTCTCAGAATTAACGAAGATAGATAAGTTCTTCATTCGGAAAATAGCGAGGATTGTAACCTTTGAAAAAAGGTTGAAAAGAGAACGTCTTGATGAACAGCTACTCAGGCAGGCAAAACGTCTTGGGTATTCTGATCAGACAATTGCCGAACTCACCAACCAAACCGCTCGTGAGATTCGAAGACTGAGAATTTCCCACGATATAAGACCGGGCTTTAACATGGTCGACACGTGTGCCGGTGAATTCGAAGCCATAACCCCTTACTTCTACTCTACTTATTACACTACACCCGGTAAGAAATACAGAAAGAAAAATGAAAAACGGATTTTGATTGTCGGCTCAGGACCGATACGTATCGGTCAAGGTATAGAATTTGACTACTGCTGTGTACACGCCGCCTTAACTTTGAAAGATGCCGGTTTTGAAGCTATCATGATAAACAGCAACCCTGAAACGGTATCAACGGATTTTGATGTCTCGAGCCGACTTTATTTCGAACCGTTAACCTTGGAGGACGTTCTCAATGTTCTCGAAGAAGAGAACTGCAGCAAAATAATCCTCCAGTTTGGCGGGCAGACTTCGATAAACCTTGCCATGCCACTTGCCAAACTCGGCAAAACGGCTAAGCCAAGAATATCAATCCTTGGAACCCAACCTGATGATATACATCGTGCCGAGGATCGGAAACTCTTCTCACACCTCCTCAAGTCGCTGAAGATCAAGCATCCTGCATTTGGTACTGGTTATACCTATGAAGATGTCAAAACTATGGCAGAAGAGGTTGGCTATCCAGTAATCGTGAGACCAAGCTATGTCCTCGGTGGTCGCGCTATGGAAATAGTGTATGAACCTGAGGGACTTGAGCAATACATTGAAACCGCTGCTCAAGTTTCCAAGACACATCCAGTACTCGTTGATAAATACATAGCCGACGCTGTTGAAGTGGATGTTGATGCGCTTTGTGATGGTCGCGATGTATATGTTGCCGGCATAATGGAACACATTGAACAAGCCGGGGTTCACTCGGGTGATTCATACTGTGTGATGCCTCCCTATACTCTCACGCCGCGCACGGTCGATAGAATAAAATCAATTACTCGAAAGCTTGCGTTTGCCTTGAAGACAAAAGGATTTATCAATATGCAATTCGCGATAAAAAAAGGCGCAATATTTGTGTTAGAAGCAAACCCGCGAGCATCAAGAACCATCCCTTATGTATCAAAGACAATCAATGTGCCGCTTGCCACATTGGCAACGAAAATCATCATCGGAGAAAAACTGGAAAATCTTCTTAAGGCAAGACAGCGTACACTACCTAAAAGCAAGTTCGTTTCGATCAAAGGTCCGACCTTTCCATTTTTGAAACTGCCTGGGGTTGACCCAATACTTGGACCCGAAATGAAATCAACCGGTGAAATAATGGCTATTGACCAAAGTTTTGGAGCCGCGTACTACAAAGCTATTCTCAGCGACAACAAGTTCAGCGACCACGGTACGGTTTATATGACAATAAGGGATGAAGATAAACCAAAGATTGTCCAGTTAGCAAAAGACTTCATCAGTCTTGGTTTCAGTATCGTTGCCACACGCGGAACCGCAGATTTTCTGAAAGACCTGGGTATCCGGGTGAAAACAGTCTATCGAATTAGCGAACATAAGTCACCGAATGCCCTTGACCTAATGCGCCAGCAGAAAATCCATTTGATTATCAATACACCAACCCTTACCTTCCGAGCCAAGCGCGATGGCTATGCCATGAGGCGTCTTGCAGTGGAACTCAATATCCCATTCATAACTGCCCTGAGCTCAGCCAGTGCAGAAATAGAAGCTATTCGATTTGCCAAGAGTGCTTCACTAACAACTAGACCACTCCGGGAATATCACCGAAGATAGATGACATGGAGAATGGGAGAAACGGAGTATGGGAGAAGATACAAACACCTAAAATCCAAAATACCTAAACGCCTAAATAAACCAAATTAACTAAAAAGACCGAAAAGACCAAAAAAACTAGATAAACCAAAGATTGGAACCGTATTCGTAATTCGTTTTTCGTGCTCGTAATATTGGATTTATACTGTCTTTTCCCCTTGCTTCTTGCTTCTTGCTTCTTGCTTCTTGACTCTTGCTTCTTGCTTCTTGCTTCTTGACTCTTGCTTCTTGACTCTTGCTTCTTGCTTCTTGACTCTTGCTTCTTGCTTCTTGACTCTTGACTCTTGCTTCTTGCTTCTTGGTTCTTGTTATCCTTGACTTAACTGATATTAGGCATATACTTCACCATGCCTATAGACGATTATTGGCGTAAGTTAATCCCTGAACAGATAAAAAACGCGCCAGATTTCCCCGGTGTCTATGAATTCGCCGACATCCTTCAAGAACATCTTTTCATCGGTAAAACAGAAAGTCTTGCTCAAACCCTCCAGGAGATATTTGAGAAGAAGGAACCAGTATTTGCCACTGTTTCCTTTTTCCGATTCCACGCAACCCAGGATTTCAAACAGGAGTATGCCGGGCTCATTGAGGAATACAAACAACAGTTTAACAACTTGCCGCCGCTAAACCAGAAATTGTCTGACAAAAAGTAAGGGAATATCCTGCCGGTTGGTTAAGTGAGTTTATCGATTTTAATTTTTATAAGCCCAAGGTTTGCGTCTTTTTGACAGATGACAAAGTAAATGCCAGCATCAGTTTCTTTTATGAAAAAAACATTATTTCGCGTGTAAAGAATAGCTGAAGCCTTTTCCACACCCAGGCTGGTTTTAATTCTATTTACCACCCGCGCCGCCATTGCTGCAGATTTTTCAGCATCGTAGCCAACTGTAAACTGGCTGTCGATTATGAAACCATCATCCGTACCAAGACCAGCGCCTAAAACCTTTGGCATTCTAGTCAGTTCTGCCACTTTCATCCCAATATCTCCCTTATTTCCTCTATTATCTTTCTTGCATAAACAAATACCAAACCGGGTTTTGCTTCAGGTTGTGTCACCACAGTGAGAAGTGATTCACCCGCAGTAATGACACAAATCGGGTATTCTATCTTATCAATGATGAATTTCTCTACGCTTCCATCTTTCAAGAACTTGAATGACTCTTCAGCTTCATTGTGAATAGCCGCAATCATGGCGCTAATCAATTCTATGTCACGACATTCTTCATAATAGTTTTGGATGAGAAGACCGTCTTTCGAACATATGAAAGCGCCTTTCACTGCTTTCATATTCAACAGCCTTTTTATGGGTTGTTCCAAAGCCTCTAAAGGAAATATATCGACCGGAGGCTCTCCGACCTCAACTTTTTCTCGCTCCTGGGCAACCGTTTCCTTTACCGCAGGTGGTTCGGATATCACCTCTTCTTTCTGCTCTTCTTGAACAACCGGTTGTTCTATTTCTCGCACCGCTTCGGCCGACTCAGGAGCTTTCTGGACTTCCGCCTTTGCAACCGGTTCAGGCGTTGGTTCAAACTTCTCCTCTCGGGCTGGTTCAGGTATCTCTTTTACCGACGGGGGTTTAGGTTCCGCCGCTACTTTTTTCAACTCCTCAGCCACGGGTTCAGGCTGCACTTCAACTACCTCCTGAGTTCCCAATGGTGGCGCTATTTCAACTGCAGCATGGTCCACAGTAGCGGTCACGGCTGACTCTTCAACAACTTCTTCCTCGTCTTTAGCAACTGGCTTTGCAACCTCTTCGCTCTTTTCAGTAACAACCTGCTTAGGTTCACGTACTAGTACCTTAAGCTCCTGATTGGCATCTTTGTTCTCAGGGTTTATCTTAAGGGTGATGTTGTAATATTCAACCGCTTTTTCAAACTCACCAAGCTTTTTATAACAGTGTCCAATGTAAAGATTAGTGTTTTCGCTACCTTTGAGTTCCTCATAGTTACCTTCCAAAACTTTCAATGATTCTTCGATATCACCTTTTATGTAATATGCCCGGCCAAGTATTACCTTTGCCAGACTATATGTCGGGTTCCGTGACAGACCATCCTGCAATATCGAAATCGCCTCATCGATCATCCCGGACGATAAATAGACATCCGCTAAGGTCGCGAAAATCAGCGCTCCAGAATCCATGGTCAAATCATCAGACATTCCTCCACCCCCTTTTCATGCTTGTTGTTTTAAAAATTCAGACAATTCAATCGTAATCTTCAGACAATGTCTTATCTTTTTTGCTAACTCTTCATCGGGACTCAGAAGTAAGGCTTTCTTCCAATTATCACATGCCTGTTCAAAATCTCCCTTTTGCACCAACAAAAGGCCGAGTTGGTAGTAAGGAAGTGCCTGTGAAGAATCAATCTCTACGGCTTTTTCGAAATGATGTACTGCTTCATTGTGTTCATTATTCTCATAGTAATACAAACCGGCAAGTACGTTAAGATCATAAATGTTTGAATGTTCTCCTTTAAGAAAATCCAAAAAGGGCTTAGCTTTTGCATAGTCCTTTTTACTTATGTAAATCTTTAAAAAACCTAGATTTGCTGAGATGTTCTCCTTGTTTATTCCGTATATTTGGTTGTAGTACAAGAGGGCATCATCCAGCTTACCCATCTCGCATAAAACCTCGGCTTCCCGTGTAAGCCATGCCACATTACTTTTATCAACGTCGAGCAGCTCCAAGAATATCCTCCTGGCTTCTTCCAAAAGTCCATGCTGCTGCATCAAATCCCCCGAGGTTGCCTTCACTTCGACGTCTTGCGGGTGATCTTTGATATATTTCCTTAGAAAACTGAAAGCATCATCAGTTCGCGCCATCTCTAAAAGAATATTTGCTTTCAGGATAACTGCCTTACTCCACACAGGCTCAAATCCCAGAGCCTGATCCACCATACTCAAGGCATTGTCGAATTCGCTGCTCCTAAAATAAACTTCGGCATTTGTAAGGTAATTCTCAGCACTCGGGATTTCAAGAACCGGAAGCTCTTTTTCAGCCGGTTTCACTTTCTCCGCATCGCCAGCGCTCGGTAAATAGTATAACCTATATCCTGAAAGTTCCGGTTCCAAAGCTATACGGTATTTGTCTTTATCGTAGTTGGGCTCAATTTCCATGCCGTTTCTTATATAATCAAGTCCGACCTTAAACTCGCCCCGTTTAGTATAGATAAAACCCAAATTGTAGTATGCTCCCGCATGATTCGGGGCTGCTGATAAAGTCTTCTTGAACGCATCAATAGCATCTTCATCCTTACCCAACTCATAATAGACTAAGCCTTTACCAAATTTTTCATCGGCTGAGTCACCAGAGAAAGACTTCAACGCATTCTCATGCTCCCCAAGTCGCAAATAATGCATACCGAGGTTATATCTTGCCTCGGCACAACCACAATCAATCGCCTTTTTGTAGTAATCCAAAGCCTTTGCTGAATTATTTAAATTACTCTCAACCACCGCCAGATTGTTTAAAGCCGCGGTATGATTATTCTGGAGTGCAAGCGCTTTGTCAAATAGTTTAGCAGCTTCAGCAAGATCACCTTTCAGGCAACAAGCAGCGCCCCATGTATTGACACATATTGGTGAATCAAAATCAAATTCGTAAGCCTTCTGAATAAATTCTAGGGCACTGTCGAATTTACCGAGAAACAGGTCTACCTCACCAAGAGCAAGCTGAAGATCAGGGTTATCTGGTTGGAACTTCAAACACTCTTCGAATTCCCGCTTTGCATCGCTGAACAATCCTTTGTTGCGATAGGTCATACCAAGGTTAAAATGAACCTGATACTCATTCTTAGATATCTTTGGTGTACCAAGTTGTTCTTTTAGAAACTCCCAATGACCTTTGTGTTCCTTGATGTCAATTGGAAGATTGGGTTCAAATTGGGCAAGCGCGGGGTTTAGGGCAATCGCCTTTTTAACTTGCTCGAGACTCTCATCTATTCTGCCTTTCTCACCGAGCGCAAAACCGAGCAAGAAATGTCCTTCAGCCAGCGAAGGATCAAGGGTGATCGACTCACGGAAGTTCCTAATTGCTAAATCTATTACCCCTTTGTTGAAATATATCTCACCCAAGATTCTGTAGACATCCGGCGAGATTTTGATCTCGAGGGCCGTTTTTATTTCCTCCAAAGCATCATCGTACTTACCCAACAACTTTAACGTGATACCCAAACCACAATGTGCCTCAAAAGATCCAGGGTTGAAATCAAGCACCTTCCTATAGAAAATAATAGCCTGCGAAAATCTGTTGAGTTTTCTGTAAGTATCAGCAAGCTCCAGGATCCTCATTTCATCGTATGGTTCCCTTTCTATAATCCTCACAAGCTGTTCAATCTTTTTCTCCAACCGTCCGGCTTTTCTCAATATGATATCAAGGTTATTGCGGGCAAGCACAAATTGGGGGTCGATTTTAAGAGCGCTCTCGAGTTCTTCTATTGCTTCATCATACAAACCTTTATTATAGTAAACAATTGCCAAATTATTGTGTGCGCCTGGATCATCAGCTGGTATTCGTTCCGCAAAACTCCTTAGTATCTTGAATTCTTCTTGTGTTATCATTTTGCTAAATCCAGTTTCTTCAATATCAATTCCAAACTCGCGGTGTCTGGCAAAAGAAGGAAAAATGTGCTGAGCGGTTTTTCCGTACCCCCGAAATCGAATTCTGTCTCGACACAGAAAATGTAGTCCTTTTCGCCTCCGAATTCAATTACAACACTAGAAAGCACCGCACCAACCATATCTACAATCATACCAGGTACCGACGGCAGAATCAAAAGCCCGAGGAGTTCTCCTAACGCATTCATGTAGGAACATGAAAGGATATTCGATACCTCCTTTAGTAGTGATTCCTGAACCTCTGCTGAGTTATCCTGCACCGTAGGCATCAAGAGCGATGTGATCTCCTGAGCATCTTCAAAAGGATAAATTAACAAAGTCCGTCCTGTCAAATCACCAAGAAAGTACAATAAAACAGAAACCACCACATCATTGGGGTCGGCAATCTTCAGTATGACGTCTTCTAATGGCCCGGTAAGGATCTTGGGAACACGAACCATTACTTTCTTGTTCATCAACTGGGATAAAGAAGTTGCCGCGTGACCACTCCCTATATTTGCCACTTCTTTCAAGGCGTCGAGTTGTTCTGGCGACAAACGCTTTGCATCAATCATCCAAACCCCCTTGGGTCTAATATCAATACTGGCGAACCATCTGCATAGATCGAACAACCTGAGTAGAAAGGAGATGTAAGCAACGGATCCAATTTTTTGACAACAACCTCCTCCTCGTCAATGATTTCATCGATTACAAACCCGCGCCGCTTTGCTTGGGTTTGAACAACAATCACTGATTTTCTACCTCTTTTTCCCATCCAGCCCAATCGGTCGCTTAGCCTCACCAACGGCAGTATCTCATCACGCAGGGCAAAGAGCTCACGGTGATATACAGTCTGAAACATATCTTCATGCGCATAAAATGTCTCTTGTATATAGTTTAAAGGTAGTGCAAATCTCTGCCCGTCTAACTTGAAAATCATTGCACGGATAATTGCAAGACTCAGCGGTAATTCAAGTGTGAAACAAGAACCCTCTCCAAGTTGCGAGGAAATAAGAAGCTTACCGCCAAGTTTGCCGACCGTGGAATTTGCAATATCCAATCCAATACCTCGCCCAGATATTGAAGTAACCTCATCTTTCGTGGAAAAAGCAGGGTGGGTTAGAAGTCGGAACAATTCTTCTTGGCTCAAGTGCTGAGCTTCAGTTTCGTTGAGCAACCCGTTCTTTATCGCTTTATGGCGGACTTTTTCTAAATCGATGCCCTTGCCATTGTCAATAACCGAAATCCTTATTCTCTCCTTCTCACGCACTGCCTTGAGCACAACCTTACCTTTTTCACGCTGGACCGCAGGAGCTTCAATCCCATGGTCAAGGGCATTTCGTATTAGGTGCATGAGCGGTTCTTTGAGAACATCAACAATTGAACGATCGACCTCGATTTCACCACCGACAATCTCAAGACTAACCTCTTTCCCTTGTTGTTTAGCCTCGTCTCGAAACCACCTTGCAAAAAACTCGAATACTGTTGTCAGAGGTAACATCCTTAAGTGCATAACCTCATCCTGTAACGAAGAGATGAGCCTTGAAGCAGTATCGGCAAGGTTCTGTAAGCTGGTATCTTTTAGGGTCTGATTTAATTTCAGCAGCCTGGATCGCGCAATCGTCAATTCATTTGCCAGATTGAATAGGGTATCGAGTTTCTCCATCTTGATGCGTATCTCACCAATATCCCTGGTGCCTGGCTCCTCCTTGTAGTATTCCAAGACTTCACCCTTCTTGATTTTCGCCATCGAATCAAGGATGTCACGAACTGGAGGTAGCTCTTTCTTATTTCTCAAAGCCACGGCAGATTTGGAAAGCAAATCAGCAGCAATAAAGAGGAAATCAACAAGGCTCGGACTTACTTCGCCCTTTTCTTTTGCCTCATCCAATAAGTCCTCAATCGAATGGCTAACCTCAGATAATCCATCAAGCCCCATGGTCTGTGCCATGCCTTTGATCGTGTGGAAAATACGAAAAACCTCAATTATTGATGAAGTATCTCGGTTGTTCGATTCCAAGTTTAGCAATTGTTTATTCAATTGCCTGATGTACTCTTCTAATTCGCTGATGAACAGCTCTAAATAACTCTCCATATCACTTTCCGACAATCCGATCAATAGACTCCAAAACCCTTGATGGTTGAAAAGGTTTAACAACATAGTCAAGCGCACCAGCCTGGACTGCTTCGAGAACAAGTGCCTGCTGCCCCATGGCTGATACCATCAATATCTTTGCTTCGCTATCCATTTTCTTTATCTCCTTAACCGCCTCAATACCACTCATATCAGGCATGATGATATCCATTGTGACAAGGTCAGGTTTCAATTCCTTATAACGTTCTACTGCCTCTTTACCAGTCGCCGCCTCACCACAGATAAGATGCCCACCTTTTTCTAAAATGTCGCTGAGCATACGACGCATGAACATTGCGTCATCCACAACCAAAACCCTCATTTATCCTCCTTTGATAATACTTTCCCCAAGTTCAAAATAAGTATTGGTTTACCTTCCGCTTCGTAAACGCCATCGAAAAAATCCTTTTCTTCTCTTGTTGAAAGAAGCTCGGCACGACGGTTAATGTGCGCATCAATAACCTTCTTTGTGCCAAACAATTCATCCACTTTGACACCTGCAAGCCTTCCCTTGTTTTCCACAATAATCAAGAGGTTACCAGCTTCTTCACCACTAAGCCCTAAACGCTTTTTTAAGGAGATAACCGGTATTACTTCTCCCCTTATATTCACCAAACCGACCAAGAATGCAGGAGACCGCGGTACAGGGACTGGAGTTTGCGCTTCTGTGACTTCACGAACCTGGCTTA
The DNA here is from genome assembly GCA_030602565.1 of Candidatus Stahliibacteriota bacterium. Lineage (GTDB taxonomy): Bacteria > Hydrothermota > Tepidihabitantia > SM23-42 > SM23-42 > JAUVZL01. The sequence goes on along the minus strand of JAUVZL010000031.1, from coordinate 4,409 downwards.
TATCTACACCAATGTGTTCATCGCCAATCCGAAAAACAATCATCGCTTCCATCATCTGCTCCACAAATACCGAAATCTAATAATACCAAACGGATCGACTTTAAAACCGCCGATATCCTTACTGACCGCATAGGAATCAACCGCATGAGAAAGAAATATCCACGGTGCGTCACCCACTATCATCTGCTCGACATCCTGATATATCTGCTGGCGCTTCTTACTGCTCCGCTCAGATCTTGCGGACTCAATCACTGCGTCCACCTCGCGATTGCTGTAGAACGAAGTATTGCCAGCACGTCCAAAACTCTTTGAGTGGAACAACGGATAAAGGAAATTGTCAGGATCACCGTTATCCGAAACCCAACTCTTCATACATAAAATACTATCACCACGATAGCCCCGCTCTAAGAAATCATTCCATGATAGGGGATTAAGTATAAGCTTTATGCCGATCTTTTCAAGACTTTTGATTATGTACTCAGCTCTTTTGATGGCAGCTGCGCTGTCTCGGATATCAAAAGGGTAAGCACTATCAAAACCACTACCATAACCTGCTTCACGCATCAACTGTCTCGCAGTATCCAAATCACATCGGTAACCCGACAAGTCCTTGTTATAGACGTACATACCAGGCGGGAAAACACCACCGGCTGGCATGGCTTGCCCCTCCATTATAGTATTGCTGAAGTGTTCCTTATCAATGGCATAGTTCATCGCCTGACGGACTTTTCTGTTTTTGAAAGGGGTATCTAGTGAAACATTAATACCAACATATTGAGTGGATAAACCCGGCCCGGAAAGGATTTCATCGGGTGAGAATTCCTTAACGATCTCTGGGGTAACAGCCATAATCGAGATTTCACCATCTCTGAAACGCTGCACCGCCTCTTTGCTATCCTGAGTAAACTTGATGATAACTTTATCAATCGGTGGTCGACCGTCAAAAAAATCCTCGAAGACCTCAAGGATGAGTTCCTTTTCCTTTTCCCAATGTACAAATCTATAGGGGCCGGCGCCAATCGGGTTTTCGACCGAGAAATCCCGGTGCGTAATATCACACGTACCACATGCCAGATTAGCGAGAAAAGGAAGATAAGGAAACTTAAGACTAAACCTGATGTTAAGACCATCCAGGATCGCCACATCATCGATATAATCAATGAAGCCAACATTAGGACCGGCTTTCACACGCGCTATGGAATTGGCAATATCTTGCGTGGTAACCACATCGTCATTATGAAATTTAATACCCCGCTTTATCTTGAAGTCCCAAATCAACCCATCCTTTGATACTGAAAACGTATCAACCATACCTGGAACCATGTGGTTGGCTGAATCAAAGGTCAATAAACCGATGAATATCTGTGCAATCACTTCATGGCTGCGGGCATCAGTTTTATTTGCTGGATCAAGTAGTATCGGTTCCACTGACTGATGAAAAACAATAGTCTTACGTTCCCGCGTTAAGACCGCAAATTCTTTATCATAGGAGCGAACACTATTCAATAACTGTTCAGCGGTCTTACCGCATGCATTGATTGTCTCTGAGTAGCTGTTAAAACCATGCTCTATGTTTTCGTAGTCGAGGTTGAGTTCTCTTACATACGCACCTAGGTCATTACATTGTGTTTTTATCTTATCGGTTGAACCGATCATTTCCTGTCCAAGATTATCAAGGCTTTGTAGCAATCCTTTGTTTTTTTCAAGAATAACTATCGCGGCACTCAACGATCCAACACCCTGTTCAACATCACTCATACTCCTAATCAGGAATGTGGATAGTTTGTCAAAACTCTTAGTCATACTGGAGGCGACTTCATCAATATCAGTGACAAATAAAGTAGTCTTGTCTGATAGATCCTTTATCTCTTTGGTTACAACGCCAAGCGACTCTGCATACTGACCGCCCCTTGCACTTTCAATACTTGCATACAGACCAAGTATCCGTGAACGCTCAGTGATCTTCTTCAGATCAAAAAGCGGGTTTTCTATCTGCTCTGCTCTTATCCGTATCGAGTGGAGTTTTTTATTCAATGACGCAAGGATGTTAACGATATCCTGATAAAAAGCAATCCCTTTAGTGAGAACCTCACAAGCTACACCATTTGTCTTTAACCAGTTCTTGATCTCTGCAGCAATGCTGCTGATAACTCCAGAGAGTTGATTAGCCTCACTGACCAGTTGGAGAATCGAACGTTCTGACGACTGTATACCGCCTCGACCAATCTCTTTGATAGATAGCTCCTCCATGCCCTTAGCATAGCTCTTTGAAGCATGGGTCAAGGCAACCTTTAAGGTATTGAATATCCATGCAAAAGACGTGTTGTCTTCAACCCTCATAAGATTCTCGCGAATATTACTAACCCTACGGAACATAGCCTCTAAATATAGTTCCAGAATCGCTGAAGAACGGGCTGTGTTGTAAATGCTGCTTAACCATTGTGCTGAACGTTCATTTTCAGTCATCAAAAGCTGGTGCAAATCCTTCTGCGAAACCACACTCGCGGCAAGGCTTTTAATACCAGTCTCAATATTCGGGATCAATGCAAGAAGTTCATTCGTAATACTGGAAAACCGTTCGTTTATCTCCTTTAAATCATGTATTATACTACTTATTCTCAGTAGGTCATGCCCCAGATCTACGGTTCCTTTAACGACTTCGTCAGAAACTTCAGGGATAAGTTTTGTTGGCTCTTGTACGCTTCTCACAAGCAAAGTCATTTCTCGGGAAATCACTTCAAACCCTCTTCCCTGTTCACCAGCGTGAAAAGCAGTTATACCCGCATTACGCGAAGCTACTTCTATGGAATCCGACACCATCGCGATATTTTTAACAATGTCATCAAGTTGTGAGGCATCGGTGTGGATTTTGTCAAAGAATTGCGAGATATCGTCAAGATCCCTTGAAATCTGATTCGATACGACCAAAGATTCATTTACCTTGACAATACTTTGTTCAAGAATCTCTTTGGTCTTTTTTATTTCCTGGTCGAAAACTGATATCCCCTCAAACTCAAGTTCAACCGCCGCAGACAGAACATCGAATTTCCTCCTTATTTCAGAAAGAAGCTCGGTGTCTTTGATAAGCCGGTTTTCCATTTGCTGACTAGTTTTTAAAAGATCCCCAAAGGAAGTATTATATTCCTCCAGCGGCGCTTTAATTCGGTTAATTACAATATCCTTTAGATTTCGATTCATGTACCAATAGTGTACAAAATTCTGCCTAAATGTCAAGAAGGTATCACGCCTTGCCATCCCCCAGTTTTTGATATGTTATTTTTAACCATAGGGTGCAAAAGGTATTATATTTACAGGTATCATGTATTTTTTTTAGTAGTATGTGGTTTTTATACTGCCAGGTAACTCAATAAGCTATTTTCGAAGTTGCTTTTGTAGAACAGATTAAATTAGGGCTGATATTATTCTGTCGTTTCTTATCATTCTGAAGAATCTGCCATGATTATTAGCGGATTACGAAGAATCTATTTTAGTTTTCTACAAGAGAATATACTAAAAAAATTAAGGCGGAGGAGAAGATAGGATGCTGATACACCCTTTATTCTCTTTTACTAAAAGAAGTAAATACCTTAAAGCATTAATGATAACTTTTACTGGAAGAAGAAAAGGGTCCGATAAAAGACGACATCCAATTAATAAAACACTCAATGTCCGCTTTGTTCCATGACGAGCTTGTCGCCGGGGAATCTCTACTAATGGACGAATCTCTTGCCCTAACTTACTAGCACCCAAGACTACTAAAATGATATAGCAAAGCGCTAATCCAACCAAAAGACGAAGTAGCCGCTCTCCCTTACGTACTTCAAGTTTCAACCCACGAACACCTAAATGAGTCTTAAAATCTCGAAACTTAACCTCAATCTGCATACGCTCACGGTATAATTCTACCACCTTCTCAGTAGTAAGGATCCCCTCACAACCTGGGGGCACTACTAAAAACCAAGGCTCTTTAAACCCACGTTCACGATAAACAATAATATCTACTAACTCACTATCATGCCGGCGCAAAAGTACATTACGATAGCGCACCACTTTTCCGAGACGATACTTTAATCGACCTAATGACAACCAACGCCGACCAACTTTAACACTCACATTCCGACACCCACGAATAATAAATAATGCCGCATGACTACTGAAATCACGCATCAACTGTACCCGACTATAACCACGATCCAAAATAAAAACAGCTGCCAGTCGCGCCGGCAATCGATCAATTAATGTTTTAAAAAAACCCCACTCAATATCATTCTGACTACCTTCCATTAAACCATACTCAAAACTGGTTAAACCAATTGGTAAAGCCCGTCCCTCAAAAGGCACACTCGTCGAAATAACCTCCACCCCACGAATCGTCGTCTGATCAATCACTACCGGCAGTAAATCCAAAG
>JAUVZL010000083.1 GCA_030602565.1 Candidatus Stahliibacteriota bacterium | reverse complement strand
CAATCGTCCCGATGTTAACATGCGGCTTGGTCCGATCAAACTTTTCCTTCGCCATATAATTCCTCCTTGCAAATTAGAAATTGGTAACCGGTTAAATAGTTAAATCACTCAACCATTTAACCGTTAACCTTCAAACTGATTAAGACAAACATTAATTATATATACAATCTCGGATTTGTCAATAGCAAATATCGACTAATCTCGGGATTTGATTAGCACGTGGGAGTATATTGAGAGGCAGCCTAATGATACGATTCACCAGCAAAATCGTGTATTATTGTACTGAAAATGGGGGATATGTCAATAGTTAACAGGGTGACCGAGAATTAGGAGTAGGGCGTTTACGCCCGTATTTTGGGAGTGCAATGTCTCCTGACATTGCATGCAACGAGGGGACTCGTTGCACTCCACATTTAACGAGCCTAAAGGCTCTACTCCTGCAAATTTCGACATGCTCATACCCAAACCCTACTAGTTTTTCGCTTATTCCTTGTCTTTTTTTATGCGCCAGTATTTGCGTCGCCTCAGCTTTAGGAAAACCAATATCCCGAGCAAAATGATTAGAATAGGCCAATCACGGTAAAAAGAGAATATTGTAATACCATAATTAGATGCCCATATCCAGACACCGATAACGATCAAAAGTATGGCAAACCATGTGCCACAGCCCATAAAACCTCCTTGTTTTTAGAATATGGAGACTTGGTGACATGGTGACAAAGGGACATAATGGCATAACGTAACCCACATGGCTTTGAGTTTCAATTCTCCATGTCTCCTTTTTTCCCATTCACCTTGTCTATTCTTTTGTCTCCCTATCTTCGTTTTTTTATCGCAATATCGCCGTATTCGCTACTAATCAGTATTTTCGCTTTTGGTTTATTTATTATTCCTTTCAGCAGGTTTTCCTTTTTTTCTTCGTTTTTTAGTTCGAAATTACAATCAATTGTGCCCTTTTTAGTCTCGATGTCAAGCTCGGCTTCGGTTTTCTTATCGAGCCTGAGTATTATGTCACTGGTCTTGGATTTTATTTCGATTGCTTCGACTTTCTCGTATTCAAGGTCTATGTCGCCTGATACAAAGTCGCCAAACAACTTACCTGATAATTCTTTGCCAGTTATGTCACCGGATACTGATTGGATATCTATTGTTCCAGTAAGATGAGATATATCAATATCACCGGACACACCTTTGATCATGAAATCAGTGGAATGCGGGGCAGTTATTTTCATATCGCCACTTAATGCTTTAATTTCAAGCACATCGCCCTTTTCTTTTACTTTTACAAAGCCGTCTTTTTCTACTTCAATAGTATCAGAGTCTTTGCCAAGGAGAATCAAGTCACCACTAATACCTTTGAATTCGATCTTGTTTTTGGCAGGGAACTCCAGAGTTTCTTCGATTTGCGAGCTTTTGCCCGACGTTTTGCAAGAGTCAGAGATTGCCAGGGCGATTACTTCAGGGATATTCTCAAGGGCGCTCCAGATGCTCGCTTTAACCTTTTTGCCCCTTGTTTGTGGCTCTGATAATGCTTCGAGCAGTCTTGCTGCCTCGTCAGAATTTATCTTGCCATGTTCAAGCAAGTTCAATATCCTCATTTGCTCATTCAATGTACACCTCCACAAATTCACCTTTTTCTTCATCTGTAATCTCAACGAGTTTGAATCTGCCGCCTTCACTAAGACTTTCGACAATTTCATCAAGCATCTCAGGGGAGAACTCATCAAGGGCTATTTCCTTGCACCGCGCCCTTTCATGAGATTCTTTTATAGCACCTAATAGCCGGTCTGCTTCTTCTGGTGTTAGTTTACCTTGAGCGACCATATCTAAGATTTTCTTTCTTTGTTCAAACATAATACCTCCTTAATACAGATGATTAGTGGGTTTGGGTTTGGACGCGAGAAGGGTATGGAAGCTAGATTCCAGCATCCTAACCCTAACCATAAGACTATCTTTTCTTAACTATATGTTTCACTAATTCTAATAATCCAACGACGATAACGAGTATAGGCCAGTCACGGTGCCAGGCAATATCAAGAACATCAAGGTTGCTTAGCCAAAATAATAATCCCACAACAATGAGTAGGATACCGCCGGACATCCTATAGAAAATATGTTTCATTTTATCCTCCTTTGCTTTAGTATTGATACTGCTTCATCAACGCTGATTTCACCCTGGGCAAGTGCCTCGATCGGGTCTTTCCCCCCTTGGATTGGTGATAGGTTCAGAGCCTTTAACAACTTCTCGATTTTAGATTTGATCGTTGGATAGGACATATTGAGTATTTTTTCAATATCAGTTATTCTACCCTGGGTACGTAGGAATATCTGCAAGAACTCATGATCATTTTCAGGGAGTTGGCAGAATTCGCACGGCGAGAAGTCTTTTTTCACCTCAAGATCACACTTGGGACATTTTAGCTCACTGATTATCATTTTTGCCCCACATGAAGGACAATTTAAGATTTTTAAGTTCATGGTATATTATAATCAAAATTTTTAATTTGTCAAGGGGTAATTTTAAAGAAATTTAAGATTTTTGATTGTAGATTTTAGATTTGTTCATAAAAGTGAGAAGACGTCGAAAAATAAAGACTTTTTGACATGTATATCCTGGGTACAGAAAGGGATCAGGTCTTCTTTGAAAAGTGTCAAGGGTTGAATTGATTTTAAGTGAAGTAAAGGTGCGGGATGCTCAATTTTACGACCAAATACAAGATTTGTATGTCTTTTTCTCTAATCCCTGTATCCTATTCCCTGTCCCCTATTACTGGGCGGTATGCGACTTGTCCCGTTCCGCTTTGCGGAACGAGGATCCCGTTTCCATAATGTTATTATCTATTTTCTAATATGATAAAAACGGGAAACACTGGGCGGTACTGGATTTGAACCAGCCACCTTCGGTATGTGAGACCGACGCTCTAACCAACTGAGCTAACCGCCCGAAGAAAAACAGAGCTTTTCTTAGCTAATAGCTAATGGCAGAAAAAAATCTACCATCTCTAATCTAACATCAACCATTTAGTCACAGCCTTTTATTACACCCTCACCTTAATCCTCTCCCTCAAGGGAGAGGAAGTATTGGGGATATCTCCTGTCAAGGGAGAGGAAGTATTGGGGACATCTCCTGTCAAGGGAGAGGAAGTATTTATTATCCACCATCTGTCATCTGCTATCTGTCATCTGTTCTAATGATTCTTCTTCCCTCAATCCGATATTTACCAGAGAGGACGAGGTTGATTGCCTCAGTGTAAATCCGCCACTCTTCTTTCAAAATTCTCTCAGCAAGTTTTTCTGGTGTATCATCATCAAGTACTGGTACTGCTGCCTGAATAATTATCGGACCGCCATCAACCGTGTCATCGACAAAATGGACTGTGCATCCGGAAAATTTCACACCCCAGTCAAGTGCCTTTTTCTGTACATTCAAACCAGGGAATGAAGGCAAAAGCGCCGGGTGAATATTGATTATCCTTCCAGCAAATGCATCAAGCAATGGTCTTTTTAAAATTCTCATGAATCCGGCAAGACACACCAGGTCAACATTATGGTCTTTCAGGGTCTGCACGTATTTTTGTTCAACTTCAGGGATAAGCCAGGTTTTTTTTGGTCCTGGGTCCAGGTATATAGCTTTTATATTGTGTTCTCGAGCCCGCTGTAAAGCTTTGGCGTCTTCATTGTCACTGATTACGCACGCAAGGTTTGCCTTGAGCGTGCCGTTTTCAATGTTTTCTATGATCGCCTGGAGATTTGTGCCCCTGCCTGAGGCTAATACTGCAATATTTTTCATAGGATATTCTAATCGTTTTGGACTGCAAGTCAAGAGACGAAGCGTAGGGCGTAAGGCGCCAATAACTTAATAACTTAGTTACTCAATTACTGCTTTGCCCAATAACTCGATATTTTTCTTTTTATCTCCGATACTCCGTCACTCCATTACACCGATACAGTATTTTTCCCCGATTGACATATTGGAGATATTCTGTTATACTAATATCTGGGGGTAAGTGTGAAAAATAACTTTCTTTCTTTTATTGTTTTATTGGCTTTATCGATAGGTCTTAATGGCCAAGCACAAGCTTTAACATCTGATAACGAACATGCTCTGGTAGCAAACGCCGATGCAGTGCAGCAGGCAGTGGATAATGCTATTGCCAGGGTTAGACCGGCCCTGGTTAGAATCCATGTTGTCTCAGTTTGGGACAATCAGGGCAGGGAGGTGAAGCAGGAATCATCAGGTAGCGGCGTGATCATTACTGCCGAAGGCCACGTGGTTACAAACCATCATGTCGCTGGTCGAGCCAAGCGTCTGGTATGCACATTGTCGAGTAAAGAAGAAGTAGAGGCTGACCTGATTGGCACTGATCCTCTTTCTGACATTTCAATTATCAAATTGCGAAACCCTAACAAGAAAAAATATCCCTTTGTTGAATTCGGTAATTCTGACAACTTAGAGGTCGGTGATCAGATTCTTGCCATGGGTAGTCCTTTGGCATTGTCCCAGTCAGTGACAATGGGTATTGTGAGCAATACTGAAATGGTGATACCTGATGTTTTTATGCCATTCAAGTTCACTCTTGAAGGTGAGGACGTAGGCTCAGTGGTACGCTGGATCGGACATGACGCGGCGATTTACCCGGGTAATTCTGGCGGTCCATTAGTCAATCTAAAGGGCGAAATTATCGGCATAAATGAAATCAGTTTTGGCATTGCTGGTGCGATCCCTGGTAATTTGGCTAAAAGGATTGCTCTCGAACTGATAAATCAAGGGGAAATCATCCGTTCCTGGTTTGGTTTTGAGGTTCAACCCTTGCTTAAATCATACCAGGGTAAAACCGGTGTTTTAGTCAGCGGTGTAATCCAGGGTTCTCCAGCTGACAAGGCTGGTCTTTTGCCAGGTGATATTATTGTGAAGTTGGCAGGTTATGATGTGACTGTGCAGTTTAATGAAGAGTTGCCATTGTTTAATCAAGTGGTAAACGAGCGGACTATTGGCCAAAAAGTACCGATCGTAATCATGCGCGACAACAGGGAGATCTCATTATATGTAGCACCCCAGGAGCGTGAATATCTCCGTCCCAAAACAGTCGAGCTCAAACAATGGGGTATTACCGTCCGCAATATTTCTTTGCTTGCTGCTAAGGAAATGAAGCGCGATAATCAAGATGGGGTGCTCGTGACCTCAATACGTCCTGGTGGTCCGTGCGGCGAAGCAAAACCTGCAATTATCTATAATGATATTATTGTATCAATCGGCAACTTGGTGGTGAAGAATATTGAGGACCTGAAGGATGTGACCAGGGAGCTAACCAAAGATAAAGATGAATTGGTGCCGGTATTGGTGACTTTTGAAAGAGGCGAGAGTCAGTACGTAACAGTTGCTAAGATCGGTAAGAAAGGACAGATTGAACAAGGTCAAGAAATGCAAAAGGCTTGGCTGGGAATTGGTATACAAGTACTGACCAAAGATGTTGCTGAGAAACTCGGCATGAAAGGTCAGAAAGGCGTACGTGCAGTCCAGGTTTTTGAAGATAGCCCGGCACAAAAAGCAGGCATAAAGGTTGGTGATATTATCATTGCCATTGATGATAAACTGGTTGAGGCTTCAGAAGGATCAGACATTGAAATTCTGCCAGCTATGATAAGACGTTATGCGATTGGTTTAACTGTGAAAATCACGCTGTTGCGTAATAATAGACAGCTTGATTTATCAGTCAAACTCGGAACATCACCACGACTCCCGCGTGAAATGAAGAAGTATCGGGATGATAATTTTGAGTTTACGGTTCGGGATATTGCGTTTGCTGACCGGGTGAGCCAGATGTGGAGACAAGAACAGACCGGTGTACTGGTCGAAATGGTCAGTAATGGTTCATGGGCCGGGCTTGCAAATTTATTAACTGGTGATTTGATAACTGAAGTTGATAATAACAAAGTTGAGAATGTTGTTGCATTTGAAGAAGTCATGGAAGACATCGCGAAGAAAACACCTAAGAATGTAGTGATGAAAGTGGTGCGCGGTATTCATACGTTTTTTGTCGAGATGGAACCGGACTGGGTGAATTGAACGGGCTAAACGATATTAACGATTTAAACGATCTAAACGATCGAAATGGAGAGAAGATATGAATAAAAATAAAGGGAACAAAGTGTGCAAACATTCGTTATTTGTATTGTGTTTATTAATGGTAACAAGTCTATGGGTAGGTCCAGTATGGGCTGATGAGACGGCAGAACTTTCGCAAAAAGTCCTGGAAAAATGGCAGGATGCTGTGATAACTGCCAGAGTTATAATAGAAGTATACGAGTCAGAACGAAAAATCGAAATACTTGCGACGGTCATTGATAAATCAGGACTAGCGGTTTTTTCCTTATCGAGCATTAATCCAGCCAGTATGTATGGTGCAATGGCGGATGAGACAAAGGTAAAAGATGTTACAATGATTTTGCCTGATAATGAAGAAATACCGGCCAATGTGGTGTTGCGTGATCAGGACCTTGACCTTGCATTTATTAAGCCGATTGATAAAGTAGAAAAGAAACTGACCGCAATCGATCTTGGTGATAATACAGAACCGGAAATTCTAGACCGAATTGTTTCATTGTCGAGATTGGGCAATACTGGCGGTTTTGCTCCAGTGGTCAGTATCAGTCGAGTTCAGGCAGTTATCAAGAAACCAAGAACCATGTACATGATTGATCCAATGAAAGCTCTCTTGGGTGGTTTGGGCGTACCAGCATTTACTCTAGATGGTAAGATTGTCGGCATAGCCTTAATGAAGACGAGTAAGGTTCAAGATATGATGGGTGATGAATTGTCCAGAGGTATGGGTGGTTTGCCAACTCTGCCAATTATTTTACCAGCGCAGGAGATTGTTGACGTTATAAAAAGAGCAGGACTTGATTGATGGCACTCGGTGCGGTTTAGGTTGCTCCGCAACGGTCTTGGCTGCTTCGAAGCTACGAAGCGACGTTCCATCAAGTATAAACAAAATCGAACAAAATTGTAGCAGGTACCAAAGTGTTCGATTTTACTACTGTCGTTGCCAGGGAACCGAGTTTTCCGTTTTCTGATGGACATATTTTTTTCATCTTTCTCTCTCCTTTCTCCTATAAATACATGAAATAACTGTGGTTTTGTCAAGTACTCTTGACTTCATACCAAGGCGGGATATAATAATTTGACGAGTAAAAATGAGAAATTGCAAATCAATTGTAATACCATTATAATATGTTTGTGCATTTGTAACATAATATATCCAAGAGGAAAAGCGTATGCACAAGAATCAAGCAGAATTAAAGGTACGATAAGAATTCCTGATACCGGTTATGTTCAAATTATCAAGACACTCGATGGTTCAACGATCATGGGGCGTATTACTGCGATCGAGGACGATAAAATACAATTCGAAACTGACCTTGGGATTATCATTATCGAGATATTTAAAATAGAAGAAATAAAAGAAGTGCCGATTTCACATTTTGTCGGCGGTACATACTGGTTCCCTAATCCAAATGATACGAGGTTGCTATTTGCACCGACGGCACGTTGTTTAAAAGGTGGTGAAGGCTATTTTGCGGATTATTTTCTTTTCTTCCCGATGCTTGCCTTTGGTATTACCGATAATATAACGATCGCTGGAGGAGCATCAATCTTCCCGTGGATCGGTATAGGGAATAATCTCCTCTATTTCATGCCCAGAGTGGGTTTTAATATAGGAGAAAAATTTAGTCTTGCTGGAGGTGCATTACTAGTAAAAATACCCTCATTTGGTGACGAATCTAATCCAACTGTGGGAATATGCTATGGAGTTGGCACGGTCGGCAGTGCGAATAGTAACCTTACTGCGGGGATAGGTTTCGGATATGTCGACTGGGAATTCGATGATACTCCATTGCTCATGCTTGGTGCACAGCATCGAGTCTCAAGGAGGTTATCACTCATAACAGAGAACTGGATGACTCCTGGTATAGATCAACCATTGGTTTCACTGGGAATTCGTTTCTTCGGCGAAAAATTGAGCGTAGACCTTGGTCTTGTAAACACCATTGGCGAGGATATGTTTTTTCCTGGAATACCTTATATTGATTTTGTCGTTAAATTCTAAGCCAAAAAAAGGGCGATACGCTTCGCCCCGTACAACTTCGTTTAACGGGGCAGGCTGAAGAAATAACGCTCCAAACGATAATAACGAATTAAACGGACTAAACGACGTACTGATTATTACACCCTCACCTTAATCCTCTCCCTCAAGGGAGAGGAATTTTTTTTGATTGCCCGACGGCGTAGGGAGTAAGGCGTAAGGCGCCAATAACTTAATAACTTAGTTACTCAATTACTGCTTTGCCCAATAACTTAATCAGGCTGTTGATTTAGTGGAGTAGGGGCTTTAGCCCCGTCAAAAGCAATGAAATTTCATCAGTTTTCACGAGCATAAATGCTCTACTCCAGTGAAAAATGACTTTTTCAACAGCCTGAATTACTTAATAACTGTTTTTCTCAATTACTTATCGAAGATCTCGAATGTAAATGAGAGAATAACTTTCTTTTTTAGCTTAACACTTGAATCGTTCCAGGGCT
>JAUVZL010000026.1 GCA_030602565.1 Candidatus Stahliibacteriota bacterium | reverse complement strand
AGCCCTGGTTAATCTCACCAAGCGCGCCCGCGCCGAACGGAACCGCCGATAGTTCGCAGTTAACCATTCATACCTCCTCACTTGCTCAGGCTTCAAATACCTTAACCTGGTTCGACCCTGCTCACTATATGATAACGCCATACGCGTATGCAACTCACCCCGCATACAACGACAACCCTTCTTACCACAACGATTCCTATACTCGTAAACCGTCCCTTTCACCATCGGCTTTCTCGTTGCTAAAACCCCCTTTAATTTACTCGACTCAGCGAAATGCTGAATAATCCGCTGCCTAATCTTGCTCGCCTTACCTTTACCTGCTTTCTTAATGCCTAAACGTCTTTTCACATTAAGATTATACGATAAAAAAATAACTTTGTCAACCCCCTATCGTAATTATAACACCCGATCATAAAAAGATAAGAAATTTCAAGAAAATTATGATTAAAAACGCTTATATCGGAATTTCAGTTTAGGACTTAGCCGAACGTAGTGAAGTTCGGCTTATTCTTTCCTTCTCTGCCAGCTTCTCAATGTAGCTGACGATCAAACGCTTTGTCCTTTGGATATCCTTCAGGCAAACGACTTCCACTGGGGTATGCATATACCGCAGTGGAATCCCGATAACGCACGTCGCTATCCCTTCACGACTGAAAGCAATACCTTCAGCATCTGTACCCGTGTAGGTTGGCAAAGGTTCAATCTGGTACGATATGTCATTTTCCTTTGCAGTTTCGATAAGCAGGTCGCTAAGTTTTTCAGGTATTGTAGCGCCGCGGCCTATGACTGGACCACTGCCCAGCGGGTTAGTCTCATGGTCTTTCAAATCTGGATGTTCGGCAAATGAAACATCGACGACAATCCCATAGTCAATCGGTAAACGGTAAGCATGAATCCGGGCTCCAAGACCAGTGTATTCTTCCTGACTAGTAGCAACGAAATATATGTTAAATGCGCGTTCCCGTTGCGCCAACTCCTGCATCACGAGTATGCCGCAAGCAACACTGGCACGGTTGTCAAGGGATTTCACAACACGCAGGTCGCCCTGTAGCTTCATGTATTTGCCAAGAAAGGAAACACTATCACCAACTTCAATAATATTCCTCACCACGCTCGGCGCTAGCCCGGTGTCGACAAAGAGCTTATCAAGCGGCAAAAGCTGCTTGCGCTCTTCTTTGGGTACCAGATGCGGCGGCTTGGCACCAATATAACCTTCTATCGATTTACGACCGTGAACCATTACTTGCTGGGCTGGTAATATGCTAATGTCAATACCTCCCACACTACTGAGACTGAGTCGACCAGCATCGTCAATAGAACTCACCATGAAACCGACCTCATCTATATGACAGGCTATCATGATACCGCAATCTGTTCTGCCCTTAAGATAACCGCTAACACTGCCGTCCTTCTCGATCGTGCCTTTGATCTGCAAACGCTGCAATTCATCATGAATTACATTTTTCACGTTCCCGGCATATCCTATCCCAGTTGCCAAGGTCAGTTTCGCAAGCAGCTCATCAATGTGTTCCATCAGTCTGGCCCTCTTTTCTCTTAGCCTTGTGTATGTTTAGTGGTTTATTACGTTCTTCTTCAACCAATACACAAAATACGAGATTACCCGTCTCAAGAGAGAGCATCGTTGTCACACGTACACTCACGGTTTGATTTATGTACTTCGCACCATTGTCCACGACAACCTTTATGCCTTCGATATAACCAACCCCTTCGGTGTGGTTTATCCCTCGTTTCAGAATCCTAACGGATATGAGTTTATTAGGTGTAAAAATGGGTGTGAGTAAACGATAGAGATCTCTAATATCAAGGATCTTTACGTGAGGGTAGAGCTTTGCGTACCTTAGAATTTCATCTGATGTCGTAATGACCTTGGCGCCCCTTCGGCGCGCCACCTTTAACACACAATCTTCCTCAACTAACCCATCACCCTTTACGTCAACGAACTCGACAGTTGTATTTCTCTTCAGTATCCTGATTGACCGTTCGCCACGGGGTCCAATAAATTTTTTAACAATGAATCGCACCAACTTAGGAATTATTATCTTACCCTCAAAGATCCTCTTATCAAATAGATGAATGACTCGGCCGTCAATGATGCTTGATGAATCCAAAACAAATCTATTTTCGCGCTTAAAAAATATCATACTTCCTCCTGCTAATAAGCAGCCAAAACTTTTCAGGACAGACTATTTCTTCAAAGTTAGTCTTACCGCCTCTTTCACATCGGCAACACCTAAAATCTTCATCTTCACGCTGTCTTGATGGGCATTCTTTTTCGGCACAATCGCTCTGGTAAAACCCATCTTCTCAGCTTCTTTTAGCCTGGGCAATATCCCATAAACCGACCTGACTTCGCCACCCAAACCGACTTCGCCAACTACTACGGTCTCTTTATCAACTGCCACGTCTCTTACTGAAGAAGCGATCGCAAGCATAATCCCCAAATCATTCGAAGTTTCAAGGACCTTTATACCTCCAACCGCATTGACAAAACAATCAAATCCGTAGACCCCTATCCCTGCACGACGTTCTAACACTGCAAGAAGCATGGAGAGTCTTTTATAATCAATGCCCGTCGCCACTCGCTGTGGGAAATTGTAAAAGGTGGGGCTGGTCAGAGCCTGAACCTCAACAAGAAGTGGTCTTGAACCTTCAATAACCGCAACGGTAACTGATCCTGAGTAGGTTGCATCCGACATGAAAAGATACGAGGGATTGATGACTTCCTTTATACCTGATGCAGTCATTTCGAAGATGCCGATTTCATTAGTCGAACCAAAACGGTTCTTGATCGCACGGATAATGCGGTACTGCTGGTTACTGTCACCTTCAAAGTACAGAACTGCATCAACCATATGCTCGAGAGTTTTTGGGCCGGCAATAACACCATATTTCGTGACATGACCTATAAGCACGGTTGTCACACCCTTTTCTTTAGCAAACCTCATCAATGCACCACCGCACTCCCTGACTTGAGCAACACTACCTGGTGCTGACGACAAGCGAGACGTGTAGATCGTTTGAATTGAATCTATTACCATTAAATCCGGTTCATAAGCACTAGCGCTTTCAATTATCGAATCGAGTTGCGTCACAGTAAGAACACTGATCCCTTGAACTCCCATGCCCAATCGTTCAGACCTCATACGCATTTGATATGCGGATTCTTCTCCATTAACATAGAGTATCTTCTTACCCGCGCGCGCCATCATACCAGATATCTGCAACATCAAGGTTGATTTACCGATCCCTGGATCACCACCGAGTAGAACTAAAGAACCTTTGACAAAACCACCGCCCAGCACGCGGTCCAGCTCGCCTATCCCAACCCCGGTCCGCGTTTCTTTGCGGTAGGGTATTTCTGATAAAGGCAGTGGGTTCACCACCTCTGACTTTCTTAATACTTGTCTGGACTTTGTCTCAATGACTTCCTCAACCATTGTATTGTATTCACCACAGCCCGGACATCGTCCAAGCCACTTTGGCGCGGACGCACCGCAATTTTGACAAACAAACCTCGTTATCATAAGAATAAAATCATCAAATCACAAATGGCAAATAATCCCGAAAATCTACGATATGAAAATGAGACAAAATTTTCGAGGATGCTCGCTTCGCGGCACAAACAATCTCCAATGACCTAAACCACAAATAAGAAATAGAGAAGTTTTGATATTTGAATTTCAGCATTGTTTGGAGTTTGGTGCTTGTGTTTTGCGATTTCCAGTACAGTATTCTTGATTTGCATGATGTGAATTCTCGAACTTTAAAATGATGTCTCCGTCTAAAACACCTTTATATTAATGTATTTCTGAGGATTTTCCTTGATATCTTCAATAAGGCTTTTTAAAGCCTGGTTGGTCTGCCTGACTTCTTCATATAACTCGTCTGATTTTATCAATTTACCTACGGTTCCATCACCACTCAATAATGCCGTCAAGGAATCTAACCTTACACTTAGGTGCTCGATCTTCTCAGCAGGACCTTGTACCGCCTCAGTCAAAATCTTGAGGTTTCTATTCATGTCCCGAGTCAGTTTTGTGGCTATTTTATTCAAATCAAAGTCTCCCAGCTTGAAATTCTTGATAACCAACATCAGACTATCCAACTGTGCTCCAAACCCTTCAAGATCAAGTCCGCCGCCTGTTCCATAATACACACTTGCGGTCTTGTCAGACGAACCTGGTACGATTTTCACATACCGATCAGCACCTAACATACTGATCGACTTAATAGAAATCTTTGAATCTCCGGGTATTACGATATCGCGGTTGATCGCAAGAACCGATTTAATTTTGTTCTGGTCAATCTTCAGATCCTTGACCTTGCCTTTTTCCATACCATAAACCATCACCGGATCACCAATTCTCAACCCCAAAACATCGTCAAACATGACTACTACATCATAGGTATTTCGTAAGCCAAGCCTGCCGGAAAACCATGTGTACAAAAGAACAAAGAGGATTATACCGACAATGATGAATATACCAACAAACGTCGCTTTAATTTGTTTAACCATTATAGACTTCCTTTTTAATCTGTTCCAGCTTGCTGATCTTACCCTTCTTCAGCAGATAGATGTCATCGCCTACTTTTTCTGCGGTATCGAGGTCATGGGTGACAACAATACCGCTCTTCTTATAATCCTTTCTTAGATCAATAATAAGCTGCACGATCCGGTCTCTCATTACTGGGTCAAGACCCGTGGTCGGCTCATCATAGAATAAATATTTCGGGTCCAAGGCAAGTGCTCGACCGACTGCAACTAAGCGCTTCATACCTCCAGATAGGGAACCGGGATAAAGCCTTTCCTTACCAGCCATGCCGACTATCTCCAAAATCTCATGGACTTTGTCCCTGACTTGTCGGCTCGATAACTTGGTATGTTCCACAAGCGGTAAAGCAATATTCTCACACACGTTCATTGAGTCGAACAATGCAGTGCTTTGAAATACAAAACCGACATGTTTTCGTATGTCGTAAATCTCATTTTCTTTAGCCGTCTGAATGGATTTGCCATCGAATAACACTATCCCGCTGTCAACCGGCAATATCCCCAATATCGACTTGAGAAGAACCGTCTTGCCGGTACCTGATGGTCCGAGGATAACAACCAGACGTGCTTCAGCCACGGTAATACTAACATTATCCAAGACAATGAGGTCGTCAAACTTTTTTGATAAATTCTTGACTTCTATCATCCAAAGATTACCACAGCTACCAGGAAATCCAGCACAAGGATGAGGATCGACGCCGTAACTACCGCATAGGTTGCTGCCCTGCCGACTTCTTTGGCGCCGCCCTTAACAATAAACCCAAAATAACAACCAGACGCACCAATCACAATCGAGAAGAATAGCGACTTGACGAGTCCTCCGAGAAAATCACGCATAGAGAAAAAGTGGATAATGCCATAACTGAACACACTGAACGGTATGTTCAGAAAATAATGCGCATACACGGCGCCACATGCCAAAGCAACAAATTCAGCAAAAATCGTGAGGACCGGCAAAGAAATAAACGTACCTACAATACGCGGTAGACTAAGGAAACGATAAGGATCAATGGCCATTATCTCCAGGGCATCAATCTGTTCAGTAACCCGCATCGTGCCGATTTCTGCCGCCATTGAAGACGCGCAACGACCACTCACCATTAACGCGGTCAGGATCGGACCGAGCTCTATCAAAACCATCCTGCCCACCGTGGTACCGATAATATAACGCGGCACTGTACCTATCATCTGGTAGGTTGCTTGAACGGTGGAAACCAAACCGGTGAATGCCGCGATAATGATGATAATTGGCAGAGAACCAATGCCAATACTGTAGACTTGCTCCAGTATCCTACCTTTGCTCGTACGAATTTTCCAAGGTATGAACAGACTCCGGAAGAAAAATGTCGAGAAATCACCGATCAGACTAAAAAGATTCATCCTCTACCTCTTCTTCTATTGCCATTTCTTCACGGGACGTTAGAGGGGCAAACAATGTGAAATCACCCTGAAACCCCAGTTCCAACATGCCAGTTGGCCCATTACGTTGTTTTGCCAAGAGCAGTTCGGCAATACCTTTCTTATCAGTTTCTCTGTTATAAACCTCTTCGCGGTAGATGAAAAGCACGACATCGGCATCCTGTTCGATCGCTCCGCTCTCCCTCAAATCAGACAATAATGGTCGCCTATCCTTACGCTGCTCGGGCATGCGCGATAACTGGGATACGACAAGCAAGGGGATATTCAGTTCTTTTGCCAATGCCTTTAGCGCCCTTGAGATTTCTGATATTTCCTGGGTTCTCGATGTTGAACGGAATGTTTGCGGTCCCTCTAAGAGCTGCAGATAATCGACTACCAAAATCCCTATGTCATTCTCTGCTTTTAACCGCCGTGCTTTTGCCTTCACTTCATAGATTGACAAGGTCGCTGAATCATCGATATAAATCGGTGCCTTGTCAAGCTTGCCCGCACCCGTGGCAAGATTGACCCAATCTTCATTGCGTAACATACCACGCCTCAAGTTCCTCAAACTCACCCTTGCCTCGCTGCAGAGAAGTCTTTGGACGAGTGCTTCGCCTGACATTTCCATAGAAAATATGCCAACTGGAATGCTATTCTCAATCGCTGCATAAGCAGCAATATTAAGAACAAATGCCGTTTTTCCCATTGAGGGTCTGCCGGCGATAACGACAAAATCACCCTTTTGAAAACCTGAAGTCAGTTCATCCAGTTTGTAATAACCAGTTTCAATGCCGGTTATCATACGCTCTCCGCGCATCGCCTCAGCAGTTTCCAGTATCCTAGTAATATAACTCCGGATATGAACGGGTTCTTTTCTCAAACCAGTTTCTTTAATTTGAAACACAGAGTTCTGCGCGTAGTCAACAAGTTCTGCAGCTGCCTGACTGTCCTCAAAACTCTTTTTCAACATTTCCATCGACGTCTGTATAATACTGCGCTTGATTGCCTTGTCTAGAATTACCCTGGCATGATGTTCAACATTAGCCGTGGTTAGCACATTAGCAACTAAATTCGACAAATACTCGGGGCCACCTATATCCTCGAGCATTTTATTCTGTTTGAGCCAGTCTGTAACAGTCACCAAATCGGCCGTGACGTTCTCACCGAAAAGGGTGAGAGTCGCCCGGTAAATTTTCTGATTGATCGGCGAGTAGAAATTGCTTTCATTGAGAATCTCCATAACCTTGGGCAATGCCTGGGCATCAAGCAACATGGCACCGAGCACAGCCTCTTCAGCGTCTAACGAATGTGGTGGTACGCGCTTTTCTTCCATGTCTTATGGTTTATCTTTATTTGCGCTTTTTACGGCGCTTGCTGAGTGCTTTGATGCACTCGTCAAGAATGGTATTGGCGAGCTGCCATTTCGTAATTTTGCCAAACGAAACAACCTCACCATTGTTCTTGAGCATTTTTGCATGGGTGGTTTCACTGGCTACTGCAGACGAACTGTTCAAGATTATCATATCACATTTCT
Organism: Candidatus Stahliibacteriota bacterium; assembly: GCA_030602565.1. Classification (GTDB taxonomy): domain Bacteria; phylum Hydrothermota; class Tepidihabitantia; order SM23-42; family SM23-42; genus JAUVZL01. The sequence goes on along the minus strand of JAUVZL010000026.1, from coordinate 29,559 downwards.
TTGATATTAACTTTGTCTTACCTCTGGCTAAGTGCAGACTGTCTTCGAGCGAAAAACCTACAACCAGCGGAGACAATTTCATCGAGGTCAGTTTTTTAAGCAAATCCTGGTTCTTTTCCAACCTAAGACTGAGTTCTGAACCATGGATTTTCTTCGTCTTCTTTGTCTTTGGACGATAATCACCAACTGCCGCAGCCATTATCAGACAATCGCACCAATTCATATGCGCTTTCAGTCCTTTCAGCATCTCATCAGAGGTTCTGGTGTATATGATATCCATATCCTCAGGGAAATCTACCGTCACCTCGCCTATCACACCTTTTGCAATACCGCCGCGACAGGTAATGGCATAGAGAAGTTCTCTTGCCATACGACCGGACGAACGATTCGTTATCACTCGAACCGGGTCAATGTCCTCTTCAGTACGACCACCGGATACGAGAAATCTCATATTGTTGAGAAATTTATACCCCTGGCAGAGCGCAAGGATTTTCTTATGGATAATTGCAATAGACGGTAAACGACCTTTGCCTATTTTCCCCGAAGCCAGCGCACCGCAGCTTGGTTCCAGAATATGGAAACCGGCTTTGCACAACCTGCTCACATTTTCCTGAACAATCTTGTTTACCCACATACCGCTGTCCATAGCCGGCACGAACAATATAGGTTTTTGAAAAGAAAGCAACGTAGTTGAAAGCAAATCATCACCAATGCCGCACGCTGCTTTGCCGATAATATTCGCCGTAGCTGGAGCAACGACCAACACATCCGCCCACGATGACAAAGTCAGGTGTTTGATTCCTTTGGTTAGCACGAACTGATCAATATAGACTTCATTTGCTGATAAGGTCTGGCAGCTCATTGCAGTGACAAAATGAAGTGCCGATTTGGTGAGCACAACTTTTACTTCAGCGCCATTCTTTCTCAGCAGCCTTATGAGTGCTAAGGATTTATATGCGGCAATAGAACCGGTTATGCCTAAGGCAACGTTCAATCTTGATACCTAATCTTACCTGCGAACAACTTCCTAATCGCTTCAAAGATGGGATTCACGTGTCCTTCTAAAAGACCCTTTACCTGGTCATCTTTCAGTTTCCTTGCTTCCAAGGATGCCACGTTAATCGCTTTGTATTTGTTCTCAAATCTTTCATATATTTTTTCAGTTGGTACAATCATCAAACCTCCTATCCCATTCTATCTACATACAGATGCATGTCAACACTGAGTAAGGCTTTCTCCCCTCTTTTAACCATTTTAAGCCCTCTTGTTAGTATTCAATACCTTTACGCGCGGACGCGCCATTCTGGAAGTGATGTTTCACTTCCTTTATCTCACTTATCAGATCGGCATATTCAACAAATTCTCCGGGCATATAACGACCAGTAAGAACAAGTTCTTTTTTTCGTGGTGTTTTTTTCATCAGTTCAATGACTTCCTGGACCTTGATAAGTCCAAAAGCAACCGCCACGTTGATTTCGTCGAGAATGACGATATCAAATCTCTTTTTTCTGATAACCTCCTTGGCACGCATGAATGCCTGGCGCGCTAAACGGATATCTTCCTCTGCCGGATTTTCTGGATTCACAAAATCAGGGCGACCGTATTGTTCGATAACTAAGCCAGGCAGGTGTTTAGCCGCCTCAAGTTCGCCGTAGTTAATCTTCCCTTTCATGAATTGAATCATTATTACCTTGAGACCGTGGCCAACTGCCCTCAGCGCCAAGCCCAAAGCTGCAGTTGTTTTGCCTTTACCGCTACCAGTATATATCTGGATCATTTCTTTCTCAGATGGCACACACCAGCAACCACCCTCATAATCTTGCCGTCTGAACGCATAACTATCAAAGCGCCATCCCTGCTGATATCAAGGACTTTACCGGACAGCTCTTTGTCAGGCATCTCAATAACCACTTGCTGACCAAGTAAGATTGTATAGTGGCGCCATTCGGTTAACAAATCAGTTACTTTGTTTTGCTTCAACATAATATAGCAATCATCCAATTGTTTACACAATGTATCAAAGACCATTTTTTTTTCGAGATGTTTCTTCGTCTCAAGAAATACAGAACTCGCAGTAGCTTCAAGCTCATCTGGAAACTCACGTATGTTCAGATTGACCCCGATACCAAGAATAACTATTTTATCAATAATTTCAGTAAGGATGCCACCGATTTTCTTGCCATTGAGCACAATATCATTAGGCCATTTAATACCTGGAAGGACCCCATTCATATGCAAAGCCTTGCATACTGCAATACCGGCAATGATGGCAATCAATGAAGGATCAGGAGGATGCAGGATGACCGACATCCAAATGCCACCTTTAGGTGAGTACCATTGCCTACCAAATCTTCCGCGGCCTCCAGTCTGTTCATCAACAAGGATCACTGCGCCTTCGGGAGCGTCCTTTATGAGCGTTTTTGCATACTCGTTCGTAGACTCCAGGGAGTCAAAGTAGTATAGTTTGCTGCCGATAATCATAAAGGGGACAACAGGCTACTTTTTATGTTTGCCTAAATATCATCGCCACCACGGTTATGTCATTACCACCCATACTGGACATCATACCATAAGGCCGATCCGCACCAATCTTAACCTGACAGTCATCTGCTTTGCCGACTAGCTGGTTGACCACATCAACCGCCTCTCGAACACCGGTCGCACCAGTAGGATGACCATAACCAATAAGACCACCAGTTGTATTCGTTGGTATTGTACCGGTCAACTTAGTTCTGCCATCCTTTACAAAATCCGCACCTTCACCGTAGTCGGCAAACCCTGCAGCTTCTATTGCCAAAAGACCTGCAATGGTAAAGCAATCATGGACCTCAAGCACGCTCAAATCACCTGGTTTGATACCGGCACGTTCGTAAGCACGTTTAGCTGCTATTGCGCACGTCGATAATTTGGTTAAGTCAGGTGGTGGGGTTGTTAAGTTATCTTGAACTTGCGCGTAAGCTATAACTTCAGTGGCATCTTTCTGGTCAACGCCAATTTTTTTCAAACCTTCTTCCGAAGCAAAAATCAGCGCGGCACTACCATCAGAAACCTTTGAGCAGTCAAAAACATTGATGTTTTCACAAAATACCTTGGGGTTAGGAGGCGTCATGCCCGTAGCAAAGAGCTCAGGGTTCTTATTGTGAAATTCCTGCGCAGGGGGGTATTTCCTTGCATTTTCAATCGCATTGACATACCATTGAGCCATACCGGCCCGGACTTTTCCCTTGCCGAATTTTTCAAAGCAAGCACCAGCACGTTGTGAGAACTGATCAGGAAAGAAATACGCATGACCCTTTTTTCTTTCTCCAGAGAACCAACCAGCAGCAGCAAGATAGTCAGCACCATAGATTGCCTTAACTGAATTCTGGATTTCAACGCCAATGCAGAGAACGACATCTGCGAGGTCAGCCAGAATCGTCTTGATTGAAACAACTATCGCCAGACCACCTGAATCACAGGCACCTTCAACACGAATGCAGGGCTTGTATTGGAAGGTTGGATGAACCATTGGGAAAAACCCGCCAAGGTTTCCCTGTTTGCAAAACCTTTCAGCAACAAAGTTTCCAAGAACACCCTCATCTATTGCTTCAGGATTCTGTATTTGATTGATTGATCCAAGACCTGCCTCTTTAATATAATATTCAATACCTGGACGCGGTTTCTTGGGGTGGAACTCCTTTCTACCACTACCCAATGATATCGTGTTAAAACCCGCGCAGGCGTAGATTTTTTTCCTGAAAAATGACATAAGAACTCTCCTTTTAAAAACAACGCAGTAATTGCAGTATCATCCGCCACGCAACATGGCGGATTCGCAGTATCGTTCCTAACGGAACTCGCAGTATCGCCTTCGGCTCGCCCTGTAAAATACAAGATATTTGTGGTTTTTACCACATTAATCTCTTTGCTAAACTTGTTTTCTGTAGACATCGCAAGTCTCTTTTTATTATTTAACGGGGCTCGCCCTTTTCTTTCTTTAACGAGTCCCGACCAATGTCGGGACGATACTGCATCTCCTGTTTACCCCGTTAAATAACATTTTAGCGAACAAATAATTTTATCCCTATGCATGTATTTAACGGGGCAAGTGAAATGATCCTGCGAGCGTAGCGATCCTGCATTTACTTATACGTAATTATTTATCGGCCCGTATAACCAATAAAATCCATTCGTTAGAACCGCATTAACATTTTTAGTTGAAGCCGCAACGCCGTCATTGACCAACTGTTCACCTATCGCCTTTGTCTTCTTAAGAAAATCGACCGCGAGCCTTGAACCAAGTGTATCCATCTTCTTTAGCTTATCAAAATGACTTTGTAGAGCATCTTCTTTCTTGGGGTTTATCAGGAGTGCTTTCCATGGAGCAAAACCGTCAGGGAGTGATCCAATCTTGGCATCCACCTTCTTCTTCCACTTATCATTAAGCATGAAATAGTCTTTCTTGCTGCAATTATAGATACCCGCAGGGCGATTCCTTTCATATTTGAGAAAACCGTCTTTTTGGGAACCATCAGCATATTGTCCACCCAGCACATGCTGCTTAACCAGCTTGTCGACAAATCTGCTCCTGAGACTTGTGTCGTCAAGATGAGTCCGCATGACTCTCAAAATACACTGGAATACATCAACCCCAACATAATCAATGAGTTGAAAAATACCCATGGGTCTCAAGAGAAAATCCTGGGTAATTCTATTGACAACATAGATCGCACCAGGATAGCGAAAAGTGCTTTTAAGACGTTCTACTTCACTCAGTGCATACAAACCGTCGCGTATGAAATGACCATTGCCGATAAAACCTGATATGTCACACGAGGAAACTAATTTCTTGCGCAGCCGTTTTCCCAACTCATCACCGATTTTTCTCAGCTCTTCGACAGTGTTATCCGCCGCGATGACCTCGACTAAACGCTGCACAACTGGTGGGTTGTAGAAGTGGTAGCCGATCAGACGACCATCAAGACCTGCTTGTTCATCAAGATATGAAATCGGAATGCTCGATGTATTCGTTAAGAACATGGTATCTGGAGAACATAATTTCTTCATTTTTCGGTAGATTTTTGTTTTTACCTTGTCATTTTCAACAATCGCTTCAAAAACCAAGTGGGCGTCTTTAACCGCATTGAGATCAGTCGTAAAATTGAGCACTGATGAAGCATTGTCAACAAAGGTCCTTATGATATCAGCATTCTCAATGAGATCCTGGCGTTCCTCGTATAATTTCCTCAAGTGAACAGTGGATTTCTCCGCTACTTTGGTCAGCTGTGTTATCATATAGCCACGTAAACCATCGAGCGCCGTCTCACTGATATCAATAAGATTAGTTCGGTACACCTTGTTTTTATTCTCCGCTTTTAACTTCAGCTTGGCCATCTCCTGGGCGATCATAACACCGATACCACTACCCATCTTTCCCGCCGCACCGACAATCGCCACATTTTGCAGCCTATCATCCAATGTCATCTAAAACCTCCTTTTTCCTTCGGAAAAATAGACGCAGACAGATTTGCCTATCGGCAAATTAAGATGCAAACGGATTAAATTTGATAAAAATTCCGTCTGCATCCGTAATTATCCGTTTGAATCTAAAGCCCACTTGGGCTTTCGCTTTTCCAAAAACGCCTTCATGCCTTCTTTCGCTTCATCAGTAGAGAAAAGAATGCTAAAGGCTTCCATTTCATAGGAACTCGCTGTTGTAAGATTCGTATCAATACCGCGATTGATCACAGTTTTGGCAATATGTACTGCAGTCGGGCCCGCATCTGCTATCTTATTGGCGATACTCTTTACGTCATCCATAAATTTATCAAGAGGAACAACTTTATTTACTAAACCTATTCTCAATGCCTCCTGAGCGTCGATTAGATCACCTGTGAAAATGAGCTCTTTGGCTTTTCCTATACCCACTAATCTGGCAAGGCGCTGTGTTCCAGCATGACCAGGGATTATGCCGAGTTTCACTTCAGGCTGACCGAATTTTGCTTTTTCAGAAGCAACCCTTATATCGCAAGCCATGGCAAGCTCACATCCTGAACCAAGGGCATAACCATTCACTGCCGCAATAACTGGTTTTTCCATATTTTCGATATAGGATAAAACACGCTGGCCGATCCGACTGTATTCCCGTGCCTTTAGTCCATCCATCTCTATCAAACGTGCAATATCTGAACCTGACACAAATGACTTGCCTTGACCAGTTATGATAACCACATAGATGTTGTCATCATCATTAAAATGATGCATTGCCTGCTCAATCTCAAGTATTGTCGCCACATTTACAGCATTCAAGACATCAGGTCGGTTAATCTTAAGAATCCCCAATTTGCCTTCGCTCTCAATAATTATGTTGTTGAATGTCATCTTACCTCCTTAATCTTTCTTTTTCTTTTTCTTTGCCAAATAATTCTCAATTGCTTTGTGTAATGCATCAGCACCCAGATTCGAACAGTGCAGCTTTATCGCCGGTAATCCCCCTAACTTGCCAACAACCATTTTGTTTGTAATCTTCATTGCCTGTTTAAGTGTTTTCCCTTTTGCCATTTCGCTCACCATGCTGGATACAGCAATCGCCGCTCCACATCCAAAGGTTTTGAACCTAACATCCTTTATTCTACCATTTTCAACCTTGATATGGAAAGTCATAACATCACCGCAGACAGGGTTGCCAACTTCACCGACGCCATCAGCATTCTTGAGTTCACCTACGTTCCGCGGATTCATAAAATGGTCCATTACTTTCTTACTGTACATTCCTATTTCTCCTATTCCAACTCAACTATTGGTTTAAGGGCTTCGACCTGGTCACCTTCTTTATAGTTGATTTTCTTGACAATACCATCCCGCGGCGCACGCAATTCATTTTGCATCTTCATGGCTTCAACTATCGCAAGGGTGGTTCCCTCTTTAACTTCATCACCGACCATTACCATAACCTTTACGAGCAGTCCAGGCATGGACGATTTCACACTATCGCCCTTTTGCGCCTGTGCACCAGCTCCTTTAAACACATTCCCTCTTTCCAAAACAAGCGTGTAATAGTCCCCGCCAACTGCCAAGTATATCGTATCCTTATCTTGTGCATAATAGATGTTGTTCAGATTCTTGTGTAATTCAAAAGAGATGATATTGTCTTTATTCATAAAGCCAGCGATATCATAATCCTTGCCATCAATAGAAACCTGATAGCCACCATCAGATTTCTTGATTTTCACTACATGGGTCTTATTTAGATGTATGAATTTATATTCCATAATAAGCAAATACCTAAATCCGCCTTCGGCGGACCAAAATACCTAAATTCCTAAATTTATTTTTTAGATATTTAGGTGTCTAGGTATTTAGGCATTTAATCATGTTTGCATATTTCCCAAGAACCCAATTCTTGCCACGGCGTCGTTATTTTGTGAACCTGCGCTGCTTTGGAGGCGATTTGGGCACTGACCCCTGTTCTCCTTAATGTCTTTATCAAAGAAGCGGCAATTAAAACCTGGGCTATGTTCTCATGTTGAGGGATTAGGGCTTCTTCATTATCATCAATAAAATGCGTATGGTACTCACCAGTTATGAATTTCTCTGTATCCATAATGCGCTTCAAGAAACCAATATTGGTTTTGATACCGAGGATAATATAGTTTTCTAAAGTGCAGGACATGCGGGCGAGTGATATTTTTCTTGTTTCAGCCCAGGTTATTAGCTTGGAAAGTATCGGATCGTAATGAGGTGGTACATTCCAGCCCTGATATATCCCTGAATCTACCCTGATACCCGGCCCACTTGGCTCAAGCAGGAATAGTATCTTACCTGGCGACGGCATGAAGTTGTTGTCTGGATCTTCAGCGTAAATACGTGATTCTATTGCATGCCCGCGTTGACTTATATCTTTTTGCTGGAACCCGAGTTTTCCTCCAGCCGCGACCAGAATCTGTTGGCGTACTAAATCTATACCAGTAACCATCTCGGTAATCGGATGTTCGACTTGAACACGCGCATTTACTTCCAGGAAATAGAATTTTTTGTTCTGGTCTACGAGAAATTCAACGGTTCCAGCATTGGTGTAGTCAGCAGCTTCAATAACTCTTTTTGCCGCTTCACCCATCTTAGTGCGCAGAGCATTATCAAGGACTGGGGAAGGCGTCTCCTCAATTATCTTCTGGTGGCGACGTTGAATAGAACATTCGCGCTCGTATAAATGGACAACATTACCATGGGTATCTCTAATAACTTGAAACTCAATGTGCCGGGGCTTCTCAATATATTTCTCAAGGTAAACCGTAGCGTCACCAAAGGCGCTCTGAGCCTCTCTTTGCCCGGCGTTAACACTGGCTTCGAGTTCTTGCTCACTGCGCACAACTCTCATGCCTTTACCGCCGCCGCCCATTGATGCTTTAACAATAACCGGATAACCCACTTGGGCAGCCATATTTTTGAATGTAACCAGATCTGTGCTACTCGTTTCCATACCGGGGATAATCGGCACATCGACATGCTTCACTGTATTGCGCGATGCAACTTTATCACCTACCAAAGCCATCGCCCTGGAGCTCGGCCCGATGAACATAATCCCGGCATCCTCGCAAGCTTTGACAAACCGTGCATTCTCTGCCAGAAATCCATAACCAGGATGAATTGCTTGAGCCCCGGTTCTGCGTGCTTGCTCAATAATAGTTTGGATGTTCAAATAACTTGCCTGGGGTGCAGGGTCACCAATGCAGACCGCCTCATCCATGTGCCAAAGGTGGCATGAATTGGCATCAACCGTAGAATATACGCCGATTGTTGCAATACCCATTTCATGGCATGCGCGGGCGATGCGAATTGCAATTTCACCACGGTTGGCAATTAGAATTTTCTTAAACATTTTTTGCTCCGCAAAAATTGATGCAAACAGATTACAGCGGATTCATACAGATAAATATATCTGTGTGCTCTATAAGTTTCGTAATATCTTGTCCAACAACTCAACAACATTTAATTCCTTTGCCCATTTGCGTAGATATTCCCAATCCAATTTTTCACTTTGAACTTTGGCGATACCCAGGGCATCATTAAATTGCCTCTCAGATGCACCGAACTTTGACCACTCAAGTTTAGATAAGATAGTATCTTCTGGAGACGAAAACCAGCATCGGCGACCTGCAAAATCAATTAATTGACGGCGACTGAATTCGGTTTGACTATAACCGCGGCGTTTAATAAGAATTAGGTCGATTTTAAAACCAGTATTATAATGAATAATATTAAACATTCCTTTTTGACTTTTTGTATTTTTTTCCTCAACGTAGAAATCTTTGCTGACTTCTTTTGTAAATTTTTTTAACGAGCCTTGATCAGCTTTTATAACAATATCGGCATCAAATGTGGCTCTTGGGACACCGTGTAGATTGCTGGCAAATGAACCAGTGATCATGTACTCGATTTTGCATTTTGTAAATAGATCGATAATTTTTAATAAGATTTCAGTTTGCGTCATTGCTTATATACTTTGCGAAATATCTCCTCAGTAAGGAGGATTTTCTTAAATTCTGTCTCTATTTCCTCTTTGGTAAATTCTGGATGGCGATGTTTAATGCCCGCCTTAACCAATTCTGTTGCAACTTTTGTCAGCTCAACCGAAAGATTCAACTTAGTTTCGGGCGGCATCTTGCGGAAAATCTCTATCTGAAATCTTTCGGATTCGATTCCTGTATCTTTCATGATTTCTGTTATTATCTACCTAAATCTGAATCCCATTTGGGTTTTCGCTTTTCCAAAAATGCAGCCATCCCTTCCTGTCCCTCGTTTGATATTCTCAGCTTAGCAATAACCTCGGCCGTGTATTTCTTTGCTTCTTCGAGAGACATTTCAGCAACATTTCTTAATAATTCTTTGCAGTCCTTAATCGCCTCTGGACCACTGGATATTAATTTGCTGACCAGTTCGTCAACATATTTATCAATTTCTTCTAACTCAACGACCGCGTTAACCAACCCGGCATTAAATGCCCTTTCGGCGGTCAACCTTTCACCGGTTAAAAAGAATTCACGACATTTCCCTTCACCGCATTTTTTCATTACGTAAGGTGAAATGCACGCCGGGATAAGACCGAGTTTCACCTCGCTGAAACTGAACTTTGCCTTAACCGATGCAATGGCAATATCACAAACTGCAACAAGCCCAGTACCACCACCAATTGCTGTGCCATTAACTCTGGCAATGGTCGGTTTTGGTGAAGCATAGATCTTATAAAACATATCAGCCAGTTTTAAAGACCCTTTCAGGTTATCATCGTAGGAGTAGTCCTTCACACGTTTCATCCAGTTCAGATCAGCACCCGCACAAAAAGACTTACCTTTACCAGTTAAGACCACAACCCTAATATCTTGATTCTTTTCAACCTCATCAAAAACAACACTAAGCTCCTTGATCATTACATCATTAAAAGCATTATGAACCTCTGGACGGTTAAGGGTTACACGCGCAATAGCATTATGCACTGTGTACTCTACTGTCTTCAGAACTATATCAGACATACTTCTCTCCTTTGGTTAACTCTTGTGACAAACTCCGGCGCGCCTTATCTAACACGGCGAATTTTGTAACAAGGTTTAGTTCGATTGAGAATTTTTCGAGAAGCGGTTCGAGATACGTTCCCAATTCTTGTTTCTTTATCAAAATTTTCTTTGGCAATATTTTATGCTCTTTAATTATGTTTACAAAATAATCGATAAAATCCCTTTCGTAACGGGCATGATGAGCAAGATGAACACTTAGGATAAAATCACTGGTTCTATCAACGCACAGAAATGCCAGTGGATAATGTGGTTTTTCATCTTTCTCTCTAACACACATCGGCACAAAAAACGCATCAATCTCCCATTCCATGTCTGTACGGGAGGCGGTCGTTTCAATGTCCTTCAATTGTGCAGTATCAAAATCATAAGTAACCCGTACGACTTTTTGTAACTCCACCGGCTTTAGCCACGCATCGGTCCATTCAATATTATTATCCTGCTGTCTCGGTACCCGCACAAAATAGAGATCACCATGTTGCCGAATAAGCAAATCCGGCTCTTTTCTCACCCTGGGAGCGACATCCTTTGCCTGATTTAGACACAGTGACAGGAATATGACATGGTCTCTATTCAGATACCAGGGGTAATATCCAGGCTCATACCATCGGAATTGAGGCCAGGCATGTTTTCCTTTAAATACCAACCCGAGTTTTTTAATCACGCGTAAATCTTCCTTTGACAACTGTGACTTGTTTTCAAATGACATAACCAGACACTTCTTGGAAAGCAATACTTCAAATGGGTCATTCTTAATGCCTATCCTGCCAGATTGAAGATCAAGATAAGCATTCAGTCCTTCAGTACCGAGATATACCGCGAGTCCGAAAAATTCACCGGCTCCGCCCAGGACACAACAATACCCTATCTCTCCATTAGCAGGATTCTGAACACCAAAGACTTCTGAATCCGACATCCAATTCCAGGCGCCCATCTCCTTAAACTCCATTGCCAATTTATATACCTCTTTCCATTCCTCAATCGACGGCGTATTCATCTGCGCATTTTCCCTATAAATAGTCTAACCCAAAATTTTATTTTCAACAGCTTCTTCAAAAATTTGAACCTCTTTAATATCAACCCCGTTAGATAGTAAACATCTAACGGGGTCAACCTGCTTTCCTGCCCGTGCGCTTCTTTTAGTGAGTTAAAAACTTCGTAAAGCATCGCTATTCCGTTGTTAAATTCCTGATAATCTTTATCAAAATATCTTTTTCTTTTGGATCGCTTTCAGCAACTAAAAGGGCTAAAGATACCAAAGCGTTATCATTTATTTTCTTTTCCCCCTTTTCACGATAGAGATAGTTGTTTTTGTCCAAAAAATACACTAATAAAAAAGAGGCAATACGTTTATTGCCATCAGTAAAGGGATGGTCTTTAATTGTGAAATAAAGCAAATGAGACGCTTTGTCTTCTATTGTTGGATATAATTCTTTGCGGTTAAATGTTTGATACAATCCTTTTATAATTCCCTCAAAAGCGCCCCTTGTTTCTCTACCAAAAATATCACTGGCTTCTTTTTTTGCAATCAATTCTTTTTTTATTTCTTTGACAATCCGCTGACACTCTTCATACTTCAAAACAAATTTTGCTTTCCTGCCCTTTGCCGTCTTTAATTTTCCTTTGTCGTATTCTTCAAGTAATGTGAGGGTTTTGGCATAACTTGAGAGTAGATTTAAAATCTCGCCCGCCTGTCCCGATAATAACTCTTTTTTTGATTTTTCCTGCAAAAAAGTAATGGCGGTTTGCAATTCTTTAAATTTCTCCCGTGTTTCCAAAAGTGGCTTTTGGTTGATGGCGTATCCTTGCACCAGATAACTTCTAAGCACTTTTGTCGCCCAAATCCTAAACTGGGTGGCACGTTTGGAATTCACCCGATAGCCCACAGAAATAATCATATCTAGATTATAAAGATTCATTCGTCGAATTTTCCCATCAGCGGCAACCTGTGCAATTTTTGCACAGGTTGAAGTCTCGGGCAATTCGCCAGTTTTATAAATATTACGAATATGCTTTACAATTACGGTTCTATCAATACTAAAAACCTGTGCCATTTGATGTGCATCAAGCCACACTGTTTCCTTTTCCAACCGCACTTTTAACTCCACTTCTTTTTTAGCGGTTCGATAAATGACAATTTCACCTTTATTAAACTTATTTTTTGCCATAGATTTATAAACCTTGCCTGTGCGCTTCTTTTAATGAATTAAATGTTTCGTAGAGCATAGTTATCACTTAAAAAATTAGCAATGCCGTTGCGACAACCTGATCCAAATAGGAACAGGTTGATTTTTTGCCCAATTCACCTTTTTTTGTGTTATTTTTGGGCATAAAACCCCTTATTTAACTCTTTATCCACCTCGCTAACTAACCATTCATCTTTTTGAAGTAAGATTCTTAAGTTATCTAATAAATTTCCCATAATTTTATTTCCTTCAGATCTTTGAACAATCTATTTGAATCTATTTCTCAGGATAGACAATACCTGCATCCTCTATGATTTGATTTTCACGTCGTTCTTTTCATCGGGCATTAGTAGCATTCGCGCCACTTTGGCGCGTATGTCGGCGCGAATCGCATCAACGGCGTTATTCGTACCCTGAATCGCGCCACGTTGGCGGACATCTTGGCGCGAATCGGTGCATGTTTCGACTCATTTGTCTAACCTTTTCTATGATAATATCTTATTGCCTTTCCCTTTCCTTTTGTAAACACCACACCGATCTGAATAAGGCGGCTGAGGTGGTTTTGCGCGGTCTTCGCTGGCAGGTCGAACTCTTTAGCAAACTGTGCTCGGGTTACAGGCTCATGTGCCTGAATGTACAATAATTCCTTGTATTCTCGTTCCGACAGCCCCACTTTGCCTGACCTCTGGATTCATCAGTACACGGCTCCAACGTAACATACAGGACACAATCGGTTAGGTCTCGATCACGAAGTTTTCTTTCAAGCAGTGTGAATTCACAATGCTCGCCAACCCGTAACTCGCCTCGGTGAGACCTTGATAGAATCTCTCCATCTTTCGTTGCTACAATCGCTCCAACAAACGGATCTTCTCTGTTGGTATGCTCGGGGATAGAACGATCGCCTTCTGCCACGGCGAGTTCCATCAATTCGCGAAGAGTGTGTTTTCTTTTAGTTTTATAGGCCATGTGATTGTTTTTACATTAGGGCGTTACAGCATTACTTCTACTCATATTACCGTCGCTACTGTTCTTAGCCTCGTTGTAATTGCTACTGCCATTTCTGTGATTGACGCGTTGCTGCTCGGTGGATTTCTCCTTGGGACCAACCTTTTTCGCCTAACTCGTTCATAAACGAACTGGTTCGTCTATACTCCCAAAATAGGAGGATAGACGAAGTATTCAGTTTATACCGATGTTAGCTGAAGCACCAGCTATCTCTTTCAATTGGCAAAATTTGACAATTTTTGTCATTACTTTGTTCATATTTATATTTTATTCGCTTTTGTCTATCTATCAATATTATTTAACGGGGCTAAAGCCCCTACTCCTGTAGACAGTCAGTGCGAGACAAGTCTCGCTACTCCAAACTGTGCAGCGGACTGCCACTACAGATTAAACAATTTCTTAACCGAAATGACCAAAATTCAAAACAATATTTAGAATATTTGAATTTATAACTTTGTATTTGTTTAGAATCTACTCCAGTCATTGATTATCTTCACCCAAGGTCTTCGTTTTGATCGGTTCAATGAGCAGTATCCAGGCAGGTTTTTTTGCACGCGAACGGTGCCGCTTCCCCTTTTTCACCAAATAGCCTTCATTCTCTCTGAGTTCGACTGCACCTTCTTCAGTATCTATAAAAATCTTACCTTTGAGTACTATGAAGAATTCATCCTCATCGCGGTGCGTGTGCCAGTTGTAAACACCGTGGATCTTGGCGATACGCAAAGCAGTATCATTAATATAGGCAATATCCTTGATTTGCCACGGTTCTTTGACATCCTTGATAATATCTTTAAGACTTACTTTTTTCATTAAACCCCCTTTCTCTTTCAGAGAAATAGATGCAAACGGATTGGAGCGGATTCAGACGGATTCATATTTGCCTATCGACAAATTAAGATTCAAACAGATTTCTTTCTTGCAAAACGCATATAATATAGTTTTGGCGTTCCAAAATTCACCAATAGACCAACTTCATACGGTGATGCTCTTAGTTGAGAAATCAATTGTTCACGAAATATCTTCGGTAAGCGATCTGTCGCTTTCAACTCAAGTATGACCTTATTTTCAACTACTATGTCTAATCGATATTTCCCGATTTTTTGACCATCATATACAATATCGATTTCTTTTTCAACCTCGAATAACATACCGACTTTCTCGAGCTCAACCTCAATCGCACGTTGGTATATCCTTTCCGTGAATCCACAGCCAAGACTGCTGTGTACCTTGAATAAAATACCAATTATCTTATATGTTAACTCTTTATGTAACAACTTATCCGTGTGCATCCGCTATAATCTGTTTATATCAAATTTTGAAAAAATCCGTTTGCATCCGCATTCATCCGTTTGAATCTAAATCCGCAGAATGCGGATTACATTCGGAAAACTCCAAATTTGTGGTCAGGGATCGGCGCGTTGAGTGACATGGCAATAGCCAAACCGAGTAACTGGCGCGTGTCTAAAGGATCAACAATCCCGTCGTCCCATAATCGAGCAGTTGAGAAGTAGGCACTTGATTCGTTCTCGTATTTTGCCAGGATAGGTCTTCTGATTTCCTCTATCTGTTGGGCCGTGGGTTTCGTCCCCTTTTTTGTCAAAGCCCTTACTTTGATATCAGTTAGAACACCAGCAGCTTGTTCACCACCCATAACACATATCCTGGCAGTTGGCCACATCCACAAAAGTCGCGGATCATACGCCCGTCCGCACATACCATAGTTGCCCGCACCGTATGACCCACCTATTATGACCGTGAACTTGGGTACCTGGGCATTAGCTACCGCGTGTACCAGTTTAGCGCCGTCTTTAGCAATACCCTGATGCTCGTACCTTTTACCGACAATGAAACCGGTAATATTCTGTATGAAAAGTAATGGTATTTTCCTAATTGCACACATCGTAACAAAATGCGCACCCTTTTGGGAAGATTCCGAAAACAAAACTCCATTATTCGCAAGGATGCCAACTGGATAACCCATGATACGCGCAAAACCGCAAACAATAGTAAGCCCGTATAGTTCCTTGAATTCATGGAATTCACTGCGGTCAACAATACGCGCAATAATCTCCCTCATATCAAAAGTCTTCTTGAGGTCTTTGGGGATAATCCCGTACAGTTCTGATGGATCGTATGCTGGTTCTTCTGGTTCTTTCCTTGCAAGCGGGTATTTTAACTGCTCGCCCAAATTCTCCACGATATTGCGGGTAATCTCGATGGCGTGTTCGTCATTGAGCGCATAGTGGTCAGCGACACCAGAGATACGACAATGAACATCGGCACCACCCAAGTCCTCCTCACTAACAACTTCACCGGTTGCCACCTTTACCAGAGGAGGCCCGCCAATATAGATAGTGCCTACACCTTTGACAATGACTACTTCATCACTCATCGCCGGCTGATACGCACCGCCTGCGGTACAAAACCCCATGACCACTGATATCTGAGGGATATTCTCGGCTGACATATGTGCTTGGTTAAAAAATATTCTGCCGAAATGGAAACGGTCAGGGAATGTCCCGACTTGAAGCGGCAGGAATATGCCTCCTGAATCGACCAGGTATATACATGGCAGCCGGTTTTCCATGGCGATCTCTTGCGCGCGGATATGCTTCCTTATGGTTTCCGGAACATAGGTTCCGCCTTTTACCGTAGCATCGTGGGCAATGACCATAACCTCTCTATTGTGGACAACACCAATACCCGTAATGATTGCTGCTGATGGATGGCGGTTGTCATACATATCCCAAGCCGCCAACGCATTCAATTCAAGAAAAGGCGTATCCGGATCGAGCAAAAGCCGTAGCCGCTCACGCACAAAGAACTTACCGCGGTCTTTGTGCTTTTTATGCATGTAATCAGGGCCGCCCTTTTTCACCGATGCAAGACGTTCCTTCAAGACCCCCACCGCTTCTTGCATAGCTGCTTTGTTCTCTTTGTAATCAGCGCTGTTTACGCTTATTTTTGATTCTAGTTTAAACATAATCTCCTTCTAAATCCTAAGCACTAATATCTAAATCCTTTACCCTGTGAAATACAGCCTTCCTTGAAGGATTCTATCTTCACTAACTTTGATTGTTTTCCTTTTTCTTTTCCCATAATAAGGTTACTCCTATTTCACGGGGTGAACAATATCTAAAATCCAAATTCAAATGTTCAAATTACCCTCTCCTTAATCCTCCCCCTTAAAGGGGGAAGAAGGTGGGGGTATATGTTTTTAATTTGTGATTTCTGTCATTCGTGCTTGCCTGCCCCGTTAGATAAAACAATCCTTAAAAGCTAAACGCACCAAATCATCCTCATCACATCATAAATAATTGAAAAGAAGAATTAAGTTCATATCTAACGGGGTGAAGTCATTTAGTATTTCGAATTTAGACTAGTACTGTCTTATAACCATAACAAATAATCCCCGTGTGTCCTTCCTCATACAACTTCCTGAAAATAAACTTTACTTTCTTGCCGATTTCAAGATCCTCTGGCTTGCAGTCAACGACCTGAGTTGTGACCCTGACGCCATTATCTGACTCAACAATGGCAATTGCATAGGGAACTTGCGTAGCAAAATCTGCTGGCGCAACCCTGATCATTGTGTGGGAGAGAATTGTCCCGGTTTCTGACAACTTTGTTTTGTCAAATTCTTTAGACCCACAACCCGCGCATACCAGGCGTGGAGGAAAAAACAATTTACCACATTTCTTACACTTGGCTGCTTCGAGCCGGTATCTCTGAGGCATCTCTCTTCGATATGTCGGTGATGGCATGAAACCTCCTTCCTTTCGGAAAAATAGATGCAAACGGATTTGCCTATCGGCAAATTAAGATGTAGACGGATTTAATTTGACAAAAATTCCGTGTGCATCTGCTAACATCTGTCTGAATCTGCTTCATATTTTTACGTCGTCGTAAAAATGTGAACAACGGATGATCCTCCTGAGCCGCCCATGTTTTGAGTCAACCCGATCTTTGCGTTCTTCACCTGACGTTTACCGGCATTTCCACGCAACTGTTCAACCACCTCAACAACTTGCGCAATACCTGTAGCACCAACCGGATGCCCCTTTGATTTCAAACCGCCCGATGGGTTGACTGGAATTTTACCTTCCAAAGCCGTGTTTCCCTGTTCAGTAAAAGGACCACCTTTGCCTTTTTCAGTAAAACCCAATTCCTCAATAATACAGATCTCGGCGATTGAAAAACAATCGTGGACCTCAGCCACATCAATATCTGATGGTTTTATTCCAGCCATCTTATAGGCAGCCTTGCCCGACAGTTTGACCGCCTTCAAAGTGGTAATGTCTTCACGATTATGCAGGGCAAGTGTATCAGTGGCGGCACCTGAACCGAGTATCTTAACCGACGGTACTTTCAGCTGCTTGGCAAAATCAACTGATGTGAGAACAACGCATGCTGCGCCATCAGATACTGGCGAACTGTCGAGCACAGTCAACGGATCAGCAACCAATGTCGCATTCATGACTTGCTCAAGGGTGACTTCTCTTTGAAATTGGGCATTGGGATTCATCGTACCGTTGTGGTGATTTTTTACCGATACTGCAGCCAGCTGTTCCCTTGTTGTACCGTAACGATGCATATGTGCTCGAGCAATTAAGGCGTAAAGACCAGGAAAAGTCACACCTTGATACACCTCATATTCCTGATCTGCTGCAGTGGCAAGCGCGTAAGTAGCATCAGCACCGTCATTCATCTTTTCAACGCCACCGACCAAAACTATATCACTGTAACCTGAGGAGATTTCAAAAAGACCGAGTCTCAGCGCCATGCCGCTTGAACAACACGCTGACTCAACGCGCATCGCTGGTATTGGTGCTATACCCAGATAATCAGCCATCAAAGCACTAATGTGTTCTTGGCCAACAAAGAGTCCTGGGGTCATTGCACCTACATACATTGAATCAATATGATCCACGCCTGCGTCATCGATTGCCTTTAGCGCAGCTTCAACGAATATGTCTCTCAGAGACTTTTCCCAGAGCTCACCAAATTTCGTCATCCCACAACCAACTACTGCCACTTCTCTCATACTAACCCCCTTTACTCGTTCATTATGATCTTACCCCGATACTTCGCATATTGACCGTAATCAAGGTAGATACGGTTGTTCTCAAGCATACTTTTTAGCTTTTCTGCTTTGTCACGCACATCATCAATCCGTTTGGTCATTTTGAATATGAATGCGTCACTGCCCGCGCCTGAACCAAAAGAAACCAATAGTATTAAATCATCTGGTTTGGCAATATCGAGCGTCGCAGCGAATCCCGTAGGTGACGACCCTGAATAGGTGTTGCCCATTAAAGGCACTATCCAACCCGGTTCCATCTGTGCCTTGGTAAAACCCAATCTTTTACCCGCGGTTAATGGAAATTTTCCGTTCGGCATGTGAAAGACTGCATAAGCGAAATCAGCTGGTTTATACCCGCTCTTGTCAAGAATCGCTTTTGCTGCACCTAATATGTGTTTGAAATAAGCCGGCTCGCCAGTAAATCGACCACCGTGCAATGGATAAAAAGCCCCTTCTCGGCGCCAGAAATCTGGTGTATCGGTCGTGTATGAAAACGTATCCAGGACTTCAGCGATAACGCCTTCTTTTCCGAAAATAAACGCTGAACCACCGGCTGAGGCAGAGAACTCAAGAGCATCACCTGGTGCGCCCTGCGAAGTATCAGCACCAATGGCGAGCGCATACTTCACAAGATCAGCCTTAACCAAACCGTAGGCAACAAACATTGCTTCAGTTCCTGCCTTGCAGGCAAATTCATAATCCGCTATGTGAACATTTGGAACAGCACCCAGAGCTTCAGCAACCACAGTCCCGGATGGTTTTACAGCATAGGGGTGCGATTCTGAACCGACGTACAATGCACCAATCTCAGCTGGGTCGATATTAGCTCTTTTTAATGCATTCTTTGCTGCCTCAACAGATATGGTTATCGTATCCTCATCCATTCCAGGTACAGTTTTCTCGTTGAGCATCAAACCTCGTTTCACTGTTACAGGATCCCTGCCCCATTGATGGGCAATCTCCTCGACCTTGATCCTATATCTCGGTAAATAAGAACCATAGCCAACAATTCCAACCATTAAACGCTCCTTTCTTTTTCCTCTGGAAAAAGTAGATGTAAACGGATTAACCTATCGGCAAATTAAGATGTAGACGGATTTAATTTGACAAAAATTCTGTTTGCATCCGCTTCCATCTGTCTGAATCTTCCTTTCCAAGATCATATCTTGGAAAGGGCTTGATCAAGATCAGCAATCAGATCATCAACATGTTCAAGCCCAACCGATATTCTAACATAACCTGGGTTAATCCCGCACCCACGTAATTCTTCATCTGAATACGTTGAATGGGTCATTGAAGCAGGATGCTCAATGAGTGTATCTACATCACCCAAACTGACTGCAAGAATACACAACTTTACTGAATTCATTATTGTCTTGCCTGCTTCCTTACCACCTTTCACATCAAACCCAAGCATGCCACCAAAATCGCTCATCTGTTTCTTTGCCAATTCATAGCCTGGGTGCGACGTAAGACCAGGGTAGTAAACCTTCTCAACCTTATCGTGCTTTGCAAGATACTCGGCAATCTTCATGGCACTTTCACAGTGTCGGTCCATTCTCACAGCCAGGGTCTTCAGACCCCGCAAAACAAGCCAGGCATTGAAAGGCGAACTACAGGCACCGATCTCTTTAGCATCTTCCCACAGCTGATGCGCGAAATCCTTTTTCCCAACAACAACGCCGCCAATAATATCGCCGTGTCCACTAAAATATTTAGTCGCTGAATGGACCACGATGTCAGCGCCAAGTTCCACTGGTCTCTGGAGATACGGTGTGGCAAAGGTATTATCAACACACAAAGGGATATTTTTGGCGCGGGCGATCTCTGAACATCGAGCAATATCAACAATCTTCAGGGTCGGATTTGCCGGCGTCTCAGTAAAGATCAACCGTGTATTATCCTTAATACAAGAAACCAATTGATCTGCATCTGCCGTATTGCAGAATGTTACCTCAATACCTATCTTGGGCAGAATGCTCTTGAACAATGCATAAGTACCGCCATAAATAGTGTTGTCAGAGACAACGTGTTCACCGGCTTTGGTAAGCGTCACAACGACGTTAAAAATTGCTGCCAGACCAGATGCGAAAACCACACCTGCCTCAGCAGATTCCAATAGAGCAATCTTGCTTCCCAAAAGATCGATCGTCGGATTACTAAGTCTTGTATAAATGTACCCTTTTTCCTCTTGCTTAAAGAGCCGCGCACCATGTTCAGCACTACGGAAGGCAAAAGTCGATGTCTGATAAATCGGTGGCGCAAGAGCACCAGTTTCTTTATCAGGGTGCTGTCCCCCGTGCACGATCTTTGACTCAATATGCATTATTCCTCCTTGAATTTTGTTAAAATTTGAAACGGTACTAGAACCCTATTCTTGGCACAATTCAATCAAAACTCCACCCATATCTTTGGGATGAATAAAAGCGATCTTTTCCCCTGATGCACCAATTCTCGGAACCTCATCGATCAACCGGACATTGTGGCTTTTCATATTGGCTAGTGCCTTTTCAATATCAGTCACTTGAAAACATAGGTGGTGTAATCCTTCACCCTTTTTTTCTATGAATTTGAAAACAGCGCTCTCTTCGCTTGTTGGTTCTAACAATTCAATATGGGGCCCACAGATATCCAACTTAGCAACTTTAACATTTTGATCCTTGATTTCCTCAACACTGATTAAAGCCAAACCCAACGCATCTTCCCATATGTGCAATCTATCTTCAATCGATTTAACTGCGATACCAATATGATCTAGTTTCATGTTCATCTTAAACCCTTAACACTGTCATGCTGAACTTGTTTCAGCATCTCCGTTAGACCCTGAAACAAGTTCAGGGTGACTTTCCCGGTAACAAATTCAGGGTGACTTCTATTGCATTTCATTACGCCATAAGCATTTTTTTCTTCACAAGTAGACTACAATAGCTTCCTCTTCTTCGCTTCTTCTTCAAGTGCATTACGGAAATCCGGATGAGCTATGGAAATAAGCGCCTCGGCGCGCTGGCGCAGGTTCTTGCCGTGCAAATAGGCAATTCCGTATTCTGTTACCACGTAGTGGACATCTGCCCGGGTCGTCACTACACCTGCACCGACCTGTAAAGTGGGCACAATCTTGGATAGCTTACCACCCTTGGCAGTCGAAGGCAAGGCGATTATCGGTTTACCGCCTTTGGATTGAGCAGCTCCCCTTATAAAATCGAGCTGACCACCAAAACCTGAATAAATCCTTGTGCCGATAGAATCCGAGCACACCTGACCGGTAAGGTCGACTTCTATAGCAGAATTTATCGCAACCATCTTTTCGTTTTGCCCGATTATGTAGGGATGGTTTGTGTAATCGCATGGGTGGGTCTCAAATACTGGGTTATTATCGATAAATTCGTAGATCTTTTTGGTCCCTAAATAAAATGTCGCAATAATCTTACCGGTATGCAGGGTTTTTTTCGAACCGGTAACAACACCTGCTTCAATAGCTTCAATTATACTGTCTGAGACCATCTCAGTATGAACCCCGAGGTCTCTTCTATCAAACATTGCTTTGAGCGCAGCATTTGGAATGCCGCCAATGCCCAACTGGACAGTGGAACCGTCTTCGACCAGACTGGCAACATTCGCGCCGATCTTCTTCTCAACATCGGTGAACGGAATGGGCTGCAGCTCAGGTAAGTCCTTTGAAATCTCAACTATCTTGGACACTCTTGTTGCGTGAATGAACGAATCACCCAGAGCACGCGGCATCTTCTCATTGACTTGGGCGACCACGATCTTAGCTGATTCTGCAGCAGCTTTTGAAGCCAGACATTCAACACCATAACTCATGAAACCGTGTTCATCAGGTGGTGATAGATGCATAAAAGCCACATCGACCGGCAAAAGACCTGTATAAAAAAAACTCGGTATCTCATAGAGAAAAACCGGAATATAATCTGCTTTACCAGCATTGACTGCTGCACGGTCAGCCGGACCGACAAAAAGTGAGTTGTGCCGGAAATGACCTTCCATACCGGGCTTTGACAAAGGTTCATCACCGAATAACAACACATGCGCAAGTTCGACATTATGCAGTTCATCCTTTCGCTTCTCAAGCGCATCCATCAATCCAAATGGAGTTGCCGCATTACCGCTGACATAGATCCGGTCATTGTCTTTGACAACCGAAACAGCTTCATCAATAGAACATTTTTTTTCTTTATAATCGTCGAACCAGCTCATATTTTGTACTCCTCCTTGATGACACCACGCTCGACATAAATGCCGCGCTTCAAAGCATAGTTCTCTTTCAAAGTTGTTTCTATACCTTTTTCAGTTAAGATCTTAAGAAACGGATAGATCCCTGAACTGATTGTGTGTGTCGCAGTCCGAGCAACGAGCGTTGTCGCGTTCGGCATGCAGAAATGAATAACCCCATCAACCGTGTAGATAAACTGACCGCTCGGTGATATCTTCGACGTCTCAGAACAACCACCCTGATCAATAGAGAAATCGATCAAAACCGCACCAGGACGCATTGAACTCACCATTTCTTTTGTAATGAGAATCGGTGAGCGTTTACCTGGTTCCAGAACAGCACAAATCACAACGTCAGCAAACTTGAGAAGTTTTTCAATATTATGTTTGGTAGAAAACATTGTGGTGATCCGACTACCACTGGTTTGGCATACCAGACTATCGAGCTTATCACGAACGACATCCAGCACATAAACATTGGCACCAGAAAAGGCAAAAGATTTTGCAGCATTACAACCTAAAGTACCAGCGCCCAGGATCACGACTTCAGCTGGTGGGATACCAGCTATGCCACCCAGTAGAATACCTCTTCCCCCACCTGGTGATTCTAATAATCTACCAGCGATCTGCACTGAAAGCTTACCGGCTATCTCACTCATCGGTATAACGACAGGAAGTCGACCATCCTCATTTTGCATTATTTCATAGCCGATGATGGTCATTTTTTTGTCCTGAACAGTTTTAATAAAAGCTTTGCGAGCAGTGACCATATGGATAAAACCCATTAAGATCTGTCCCTCATTCATATACGGGTATTCTTCTTGTTGAGGTCTTCTGACCTTCAGGACAATATCTGCTCGTCGATAGGCTTCTTCCTTTGAGTAAACAATAGTTGCACCAGCTTTTTCATAGTCTTCGTCTGGGAACCCTGCACCTTCACCGGCTTTTGATTCAACATAGAATTTTGCGCCGTATAACATAAGTTCCTTTGCTGCCATAGGAGAAAAACCAACTCTATATTCCGGCGTGTTTTTAAAAGGCGGAATTTCTCGAGGAATACCGAAAATCATAAAACCTCCTTTTAGAAGCAAATACCTAAAAGTCCAAAATACCTAAACACCTAAAATCTATTTTAAACATTTGTAGATAATTGTCGACAGAATTTTTATAAGCTCAACACACTCACCAAGATGAGGCACAACTACTTTTTCCTTTAATAATTTTCGGGCAATCA
This sequence comes from Candidatus Stahliibacteriota bacterium, assembly GCA_030602565.1. GTDB lineage: Bacteria > Hydrothermota > Tepidihabitantia > SM23-42 > SM23-42 > JAUVZL01. The sequence continues at coordinate 5,274 of JAUVZL010000026.1, read as the reverse complement.
CTATTCGTAACCAATATCTTGTCTCTTTAGCTTCTTTAAAAGCAATATCGACCCTATATATAAAATCATTCAATGTTAAGGAACCATCTGCTTCTTCTAAATTAGAACCAACTGATGTACCTGATTTACAAAGCTGCCTTCTTATAATCCGACCTTCGTCAGTATTAGGCAACATTGCAGCGAGTTCTAAGATACTTAATGCAAATCTGTAAGCTCTTTCTTTTAGTTTATCACTCACACTGTATTTCTTCGCAACTTTTTTAGGCATTTAGGTGTTTAGGTATTTTAGGCATCTAGAATATGTTCTTCTCTTTATATTCTCCATAAACGTCTCTCAACGTATCTGAAATTTCACCAATTGTAGCATACGCCTTCACGCACGCCAAGATTGGTTCCATCAAGTTTTCATTATTAATCGCTGATCCCTCTAATTTTTTCAGCAGCGATTTCACCCTTGCGTTATTACGCCTAGCTTTAACGCGTTTAATCCTTTGCAGCTGTTTCTTCACTGTTTTAGACGAAACCCTCATTGTCGTGAACTTCTTCCCTTCATCAGAAGACGCGAATTTGTTTACGCCAATCACACTTATATCATCTTGTTCAATGGCTTTTTGATACTCATATGCACTGCGGTGGATTTCCTCCTGAAAATATCCTTTCTCAATAGCAATTAGAACGCCACCCATCGAATCAATCTTCTTTAGATGCTCATTCACCTCTTTTTCAATAGTATCTGTTAATGACTCGATATAATAAGATCCACCTAAAGGATCAATCACATCTGGGATTCTGCTTTCGTATGCAATGAGCTGCTGAGTGCGCAGGGCAAGTACAACTGATTCCTCAGTGGGCAGGGTCAAGGCTTCATCGCGCGAATTCGTATGCAGACTCTGGGTCCCGCCCAGAACTGCAGCGAGTGCCTGTAATGCAACACGTATCGCATTATTATCAGGTTCCTGGGCAGTCAATGTTGAACCGGCAGTCTGAGTGTGGAATCGAAGCATCCACGACTTCGGGTTCTTTGCGTCGAATCGTTCTTTCATGGCACGCGCCCAGATCCTCCTGGCAGCTCTAAACTTGGCAATTTCTTCAAAGAAATTATTGTGTGCATTAAAGAAAAATGAAATACGCGGCGCAAACGAATCCACATCAAGTCCACCCCGCTCAATTGCATACTGCACATAAGCCATTCCGTTTGCAAGTGTGAAAGCAAGCTCTTGTACTGCAGTTGCGCCGGCTTCTCTTATATGATACCCGGAAACAGAAATCGTGTTCCACCTGGGCAGGGACTTGCTGCAATATCTCATGATATCGACAGTAATCTTTATCGATGCTGTAGGCGGATATATGTATGTGCCGCGCGCAATATACTCCTTAAGGATATCATTCTGAACAGTACCGGATAATCTCTCTTTTGGCACGCCCTGCTTTTCACCAACTGCAATATACATTGCCAGAAGAATTGCCGCGGTAGCATTGATTGTCATTGACGTACTCACTCTATCAAGCGGTATTCCTTTAAACAGTATCTCCATATCCTCAAGTGTATCAATGGCAACACCGGTCTTACCCACCTCACCAGTCGCCAGTTCATGGTCCGAATCATAACCCATCTGGGTTGGTAAATCAAATGCAACAGATAGACCTGTCTGCCCCTGTTTCAGTAAATAACAGTAGCGACGATTCGATTCTTCAGCGGTCGCATAACCGGCATACTGGCGCATAGTCCATAGCCGACCCGTATACATTGTGGGATATACCCCACGCGTAAATGGATACTCACCAGGCTTACCAAGGTCTTCCTTGTAGTTCAGATCTTTTATGTCATCTGGAGAAAAAAGCATAATTTAACGCAGTATCATTTCATTCTATTATAATCAGTGTCTCTCCGCTATTAACAGTTTGACCTTTTTTCACTTTTATCGTTTTGACAACGCCATCTCTTGGCGTTTGCATCTCGTTCTGCATCTTCATCGCTTCAATTATGAGCAAACCTTGTCCCTCGGTAACTTTGTCACCTTGCTTAACAGTCACCTCGATAATCAAACCTGGCATCGCTGCTTTCACTGCCAATTCCCGCTTTTCAGATTTGCCCGTGCTTGCCTTCATGAATTTCTCTACTTGTTCATCAAATATCTCCACGTTGTATGATTCACCTGCAACGACAATAAGGTCGTCGGTTTCTAGAATAACATTGAATGGTTTGTCGTCAACTATTAAAGTCAACTGAGCGCCTTGTTCATGGGCTACCTCAACCTTTATTTCTTTACCATCTAAGTAGACCTTAAAATCTTTACCTTCTTGTTTTAGGTCTACCTTGAATTCTTTATTATCTATTTTAGTTATATAAGCCATTTTTTATGTGTTTTGTTTGATAAATCAAACCGCTACATATTCCTTAACCCCATCTGCCTTGCTGATAATTTCCACGGGTTGACACCAGCCTCTTTTTTTGCTTCTGAAATCTTTGCTCGTTTTTCCTTTAAAATTCGCCCAATAGCTGCGGCGATTGCCGCCACTTCATGGTTCTCTTTTTTGTATTTCACCTTACCCAGAACCTTATCAATAAATGTAGTATCGTACTCACCTTTAATGAATTCAGGGGTGTTCATGACCAAAAGATGAAAAGGAATTGAGGTCTTAATTCCTCTTATCGAGTACTCTTTAAGGGCTCGCTTCGCCCTTTTTATCACTTGATCCCTTGATGTTGCCCAGACCAGAAGTTTGGCGATAAGAGGATCATAGTAGATCGGTACTTCAAACCCCTCATAAACGCCGCTGTCAATTCTAACGCCTGGACCACCAGGTTCAATGATCTCTACAATCCTACCAGTCGACGGCGCAAAATTGTTCTCAGGATCTTCAGCAGAAATACGACATTCAATAGCCGCACCATTCATTCTAATTCCATCTTGTTTTATTGACAGTCGTTGCCCAGCCGCAATCTTGAACTGCTCCTTAACAATATCAATACCAGTAATTAACTCAGTAACTGGGTGTTCCACCTGTAACCGTGTATTCATTTCTAAAAAATAGAAACTTCTGTTCTTGTCGACCATGAACTCAACCGTACCGGCATTCGTATAGTTGGATGCCTTTACCGCCTGAACTGCTGCCTGCCCCATCCTGGCACGCAAGTCCGGGGTCATAATCGCAGACGGCGATTCCTCGATCAATTTCTGGTGACGCCGCTGGACCGAACACTCTCTTTCAAAAAGATGCACGACATTGCCGTGATGATCTGCAAGGATCTGGAATTCAATGTGACGGGGTGCTTCAAGGAATTTCTCTATGAACACAGTTGGGTTACCAAAGGCAGACTGCGCTTCGCTAACAGCCTGTTTCATGGCGCTGGTCAACTCCTTCATCTCTCTTACAACACGCATCCCCTTTCCGCCACCACCGCCCGCTGCTTTTATAAATACGGGGAAACCTATCTGTTTAGCCATGGTCTGAGCTTCTGATTCATCAACCACGGCACCGCCACTTCCTGGAATAACTGGTATACCCACATCGCTCATCGTTTTTTTCGAGATGATCTTATCGCCCAATAGCCTTATTGCTTTTGACGTTGGACCAATGAATACAATACCTGATGCTTCACAGGCTTCAGCAAAACCTGTGTTCTCAGCAAGAAATCCATAGCCTGGATGAATCGCCTCTACCTTTGCACGTTTGGCAACCTCAATGATCTTATCAATCCTTAAATAACTCTCTGCAGCTGGTGCTGGACCCAGGTGATAGACTTCATCAGCATAACGGGTGTGTAAAGCAGTCCGATCAGCATCAGAAAAGACTGTCGCTGATGAAATACTCATTTCGCGGCACGCCCTGAGTACTCTGACCGCAATCTCCCCACGATTGGCAACAAGAATTTTTTTAAACATTTTTTTTCCTTTATGGATTTTTAGGTATTTAGATGTTTAAATATCTGTATTTGTTTAGGCATTTTGGTATTTAGGTATTTAGGTGTTTTATAACGGTATATTCCCATGTTTTCTCGGCGGATTGGTATCGCGTTTGTTCTCGATCATATCAAGAGCCTCTATAATCCTTGGTCTTGTTTCAGATGGTTTTATTATCGCATCGATATAACCTTTACTTGCGGTCACAAAAGGATTTGCAAACTTTTCTGTATATTCATCAACGAGCTTCTTTTCTAATGCCTTTGGATCTTTTGCTTGTTTAAGCTCCTTTCTATACAGAATCTTGACTGCACCAGCAGGACCCATTACTGCGATTTCTGCGCTGGGCCAGGCAAAATTCATGTCAGCACGAGTGTGTTTTGAACTCATAACACAATAAGCACCGCCATATGCCTTGCGCGTGATCACGGTCACCCTCGGCACGGTCGCCTCGCAAAAAGCATAAAGAAGTTTCGCACCGTTCTTAATAACGCCGCCCCATTCCTGGGCAGTCCCGGGTAAAAATCCTGGAACATCAACAAAGGTTACAATCGGAATATTAAAACAATCACAAAAACGCACGAATCGTGCACCTTTCATTGCCGAATCTATATCCAAAACTCCGGCAAGGACTGCTGGTTGATTTGCAACAATACCAACTGACTTGCCATTGAATTTTGCAAAACCAACAATCAAATTTTTTGCATAATGTTTATGAACCTCCAAGAAATCACCATTATCAATTAATTTTTTTATTACCTCATGCATATCATATGGTTTATTTGGGCTATCTGGAACAATCTTATCCAGTTCCTTATCCATACGATTTATATCATCAGTCGATTCAACAAAAGGAGGGTCTTCAAGATTATTATTAGGTATGAACGACAGTAAATTTTTAATCAACTCGATACATTCGACTTCTGATTCAGCTGCAAAATGTGCAACACCTGATTTTTCATTATGAACCATTGCGCCGCCGAGTTCCTCAAATGTAACATCCTCATGAGTTGCTGCCTTAACAACGTCTGGCCCAGTCAAAAACATCAAAGAACCCATTACCATTATGACAAAATCGGTCATTGCTGGAGAATAAACTGCACCGCCTGCACACGGACCCATGATCGCTGAAATCTGGGGTACGACTCCTGCAGAAAGCACATTCCTTAAGAAAACATCAGTGTAACCGGCAAGACTATCCACCCCTTCTTGGATCCTTGCCCCACCCGAATCTTTGAGACCGATAATTGGACATCCCATTTTGAGTGCCAGGTCCTGTAATTTACATATCTTCTCGGCATATGTCTTTGACAGGGAACCACCGAATACTGTAAAATCTTCAGAAAATACACATGCAGTACGTCCATTT
>JAUVZL010000069.1 GCA_030602565.1 Candidatus Stahliibacteriota bacterium | reverse complement strand
CAATCGTCCCGATGTTAACATGCGGCTTGGTCCGATCAAACTTTTCCTTCGCCATATAATTCCTCCTTGCAAATTAGAAATTGGTAACCGGTTAAATAGTTAAATCACTCAACCATTTAACCGTTAACCTTCAAACTGATTTTTTCCAAATCAATAACCCGTCCTTTCAAAAGCCTGGAGTGGGAATTGAACCCACGGCCTCATCCTTACCAAGGATGTGCTCTACCGACTGAGCTATCCAGGCAAAAATGCAGGACCGAGCTATGTAGTCTTTACAGTAACAACCAAATTCTAAAGACAGACTAATATTATATGCATAAAGTGAAATTTGTCAATAGTAAAACACACACAATACCCTTGATTTCGGGGCTGTTCTGGTTAGAATAAAAGGATGCAAAAGAATGCACTCTTCTTGATTGTTATAGGTCTGAGTTGTGTCCACTACAGCAAATACGTACCAGACCCAGAAGCGGACATTGAAAAATGGGTCAACAACTTCACCCAGCAAAGGTCGTTCAGTTATCATTATGTCCTGCAAACACAAGCAGTCTACACTGAAGCACAGGGTGAGTGTATTGTCAGACGGATTGAGCACAACAAAGGACAGTGGCGCTCTGCTGACATTGCTCTAGATTTTGAATATTATGGCATGGGTGATATTCAATACAGTAAGGCAGACAATGAGTGGGAGTTATCGACAAGGGGAGAGGAATCAGATATCCTTACTCAAATCGAACGTGTGTTGGAATTTGATAAGTTTGAATACATCGGCATTGAACAGGGCTATTTATATAATTTCAAGGCAAACATACCGTTTCTTGCACCTGGTCGGTGGAAGGAGATAACCGGTTGGCTGAAGATTTCTCAACGCAACTACCTGCCTGAAGAGATCTGGACCGGGTTGCCGGATTCTTCAGTATACTGGAAGATACAGCTAGGTGATGTCAATAAGAAGAAATCGATAAAACCGCCGGTTCATGAATGGCACAGCTATGCGCTGGGCTTATCCATTGAGTACGCCGAGCCAGTAAAGCGGCGCATTGATTTACTCGATATTGATTGTCGACTGGCGAAAACAGAAGATGATATTATTCTTGTTGTTCCCAAGCAATACAATGTAGAAGACATCAGAGAGATACTGAGTAGCCGCCGATTGACCGCGTATCGCGTGGTGAAGAACAAGGGAGTTGCTCAAAAAGTCGCCTATTTGAATAATCAAAAGGCAGTACCCATATATCTGGCAGACCGTCTTTTTGATCAAGAAAACATAAAGGGCGCAAAAATCAAATTTGATGGCGCTTCTGAGCCGTATATTGAAATATCGTTGCACGAGAAGATTATGTCGGTTCAGCAAATTGCTTTTGAGATCGACAGTATTCTGGTTAGTACTTTGACCCTTGACACGGAGAAAAAAATTGGTAAAATCAATTTGTATACTGATATGCCATATTATGAAATGAAGATACTCATCGGAGGGTTGTTGGAATATCTGCCGCCGGTTGAAGTCAGAGAAGTTTTTGAAGAATAATATATCCCCCAATTATCTCTTAGGAGGTGTTATGCTCAAGAAAGAACTCTTGGAAATTCTTGTTTGTCCGAAATGTAAGGGTGAATTAGAATATAAAACAAAGGAGGATGAGTTAATTTGTCGCAAGTGCAGTCTTGCGTATCCAGTCAAAGATGATATCCCTATTATGTTGATAGATGAAGCGAGAAAAATAGATGATTAACTTATGCCTAATACTATTGGTGATGAATGCCTCGAGCGTGAAAGAACTCGGCATAAAGGGACTGGAGATTTCGTACACGTCAGATCGAATCACCCGCGGCCGGCCCATAGTTGCTGACGGTGTGCGTTTGAACAAAACAGGTGAGCCTGACCTGCCATCGCTCCTGTACAAAATCGGCTTACCCCAGGGTGGTGATTTTGAAATAACAATCACCAGAGGTCGTGAAGAGGTCCTTAAGGATATAACGATTGATCCGGTAATTATGCCGAGCATAAATGAACCATGCTTACATGAGCTTGAACCAACTCGCTCAAATATCTATAAGCAGAATGATTTCTTGCCGCGGGATTTCATGGAGATTTCGCAACCTGGATATTTCAGAGATATTTATACGGTCAGTGTCCGGGTTAACCCGGTGCAGTATAACCCAGTTACAAGAGAATTACGGGTGGTCCAGAATTTCACGATTCATGTCAGGTTCAAGACGGTCCCGAAGAGCAAAGCCATTATTGACAAGGGGTTTGAAAATATGTATAAGCAAACGATAATCAATTACGCACAATGTAAAAATTGGCGGCGTGAACCCATGCAGGTCATGGATAATCCCTTTGAAACCGGTGTTTGGTTTAAAATCGAAGTAAACGAAGAAGGACTTTACAAAATTGACCATGATGTACTCGATGATGCTGGTCTTGATCCAGCTCAGTTCGATCCCCAGACCATGAAGATCTACACGGCGGCATTTGAGCTTTTGCCAAGGGATGTGCAAAGCGCCTTTGCTGATTCACTCGTTGAAGTGCCAATCTATGTAGTTGGTGAGGATGATCACAGTTTTGACGGGCAAGACTATCTTTTGTTTTACGGCTATCCAGCAAACCACTATGTTGTTGATACTGGATACACCTGGTTTGAAAACGGTTATGCACTCGACAATGTTTACTGGTTCACATTTGGCGGCGCTAATGGCCAGAGGATGGAATCAGTCAATGCAGCATGGGACGGGAGTACACTCAATACCCTGGTTGACGAGATTGTCCATTTTGAAGAAGACATCAGCAACCCGACGCGCTCGGGTACGAATTGGTACTGGCTTGATGTTTCACCGGGTAGCGGTTCAAGCGGCAGCGGTTCGATAAATGTACAACACCCGCGGGCGGCTGGTTTGGCTGAGGTCAAAGTCGGTCTTTTTACTTTGAATTCCGGTTCGTGGATTTATCAGATCGATCTTGATGCCAGTGTTTTTCTTTATGACACGCTTGGTTTATCAATGCGCGATCGCTTGCCACCTCATTATCTTCTCGGCACTGGTACGCTCACCAGTGACTCGTCGGTTTTGAGTTTTACCATTATCCGACCATCAGGGACTACTGGTTCTTTAACTGCATATTTTAACAGTGTGGACTTGCGCTACCAAAGGTTGACTATTCTGGATGAGCCTTTCCACGCCTTATACACCAGTACCCAGGATTATTCAATTGAATGTTCAAGCGTTGGCACAAATCCTGTATTGCTTGACATCACGGATATGAAGAAACCAAGAATATTGAGCGGTTATACGGTAACCAGCAATCAATTGCAATTATCAGGTACGGTTGACTCTTTGCAGTTGCTTTACTTGTCAAAGCTTTCATTTGCCAAACCCGCAGTTCTCTTGGATTGTAACCCTGGTGGCTTAAGGATTGCATCGCCCGGCTGCGAATACTTGATAATCACCCATCCTAATTTTTACAATGCGATAATGCCTTTGGCTGATTATCGGAGGCAGGATTACCTGACAAAAGTTATTAGGGTCGATGATATTTACGATGACTTCTCCTATGGAAAATATGACCCCCTGGCAATAAAACATTTCTTATACTATACAACGAATAATTGGACCACCATCCCTACCTATGTTCTACTCGTTGGCGATGCCACATATGATTATAAAAACAACCTCGTCAAGCAGAATCAACCGAATTTCATACCGATGTATGAAAGAGGTTCAACCCTGTCTGGTAACCCTGGTATCCCGCCGCTGTCAAATGTGATCTACGAAGGTGAATATGTCAATTTTTATGGCACGGGTGAGTCGATGATACTTGGACGGATTACGGTACGCAATAATAAAGAGGTGAGAGATTTTATTGAGAAACTCACTACTTATGAAACGCAGAATATTGACGGTATGTGGAACAAGAGGATAATTCTGGCTGGCGATGATGAATATAGCACCTATTTTGAAGGACCGGACGATCACTGTGGTGCATGCGAAAGCCTCATACCTTTTGTCCCGGACTCTTTTTATGATTTTGCTAAGGTCTATATGATAAGTTACGAGCCTATTCCACCACCGGCTGGTGAAAAAGTAGCAGCACGAAAAGCATTTATCAGGGAATTGAACAAAGGTGGTTATGCGGGCGTGTATTTTGGACATGGTAATATGCATGACCTTGCTCATGAAGGGCTTTTCTACACCAGGAATGTACGTGAGGTTCGTAATGGTCGCAGGAATTTTATTTTCTATTTTGGTTCGTGTACTGTAGGACGGTTCAATGATTCTGATTATGAGGCGATTGGTGAAGAGTTCGTGAGAATCAAAGACGGTGCGATCGGTACATTAGCAGCGACCGCTGGTACGAATTCCGGCTCCAACACGACTATTGGACAGCGTTATATAAGCCTGCTTACTGATCCAGACACAAACCTGACTATGGGCGAGTGCTGTTTTGCGGCTCGTGATGGCTACTGGCGTTGGCACTACTTATTGATCGGTGATCCGGCAACCAAAATGAGAAAACCAACTGAACAAATGACCATTGCGGTATCACCTGAGTCATTGAGACCAGTTGAAAAGCTGACCATTAATACTGACCAAACCCAGTTTTACTTGAAGGCATTTGTCCGCGACACCACGCATATTGAGATTATTAATACAGCCTCGGCAGACAAGATCAGCGGCTGGGTGTATAGAGCGGTTCGAGATGGTCCTAATCCTGTTGATACCGTGGGGTTCGGTTACTTGATCGACGGTAAGGAGATCTACCATGGTTTTTGGAGCGATGATACAGCGAGGATTATCGCGCCGCGCGTTGTCATAAACCATTTACCAGTGATAAAATTGAGTAGTTTTGTGGCTCGTAAGACAGGGTTTTACGATTCAATAAGGGTATATGGCAGCGCTGCACCGTCGACTGATGATACCGGTCCCCTGATCAGTCTTTATGATGGGGCAAAGCACCTGGCAAATAATGACTGGGTTGAAAAGGAATTTACCCTCACGGGCCGGGTTTCTGACAGCAGCGGCATTAATCTGCTCAATTCAGTCAATGACACGCGCGGGTTTTATCTTTACATAAACCAGGATATCGCGAACAAGATCGACTTGAGAGATTATTTCATGTATGATAGGAACTCTTACATGACCGGTGAGTTCAATGTCGACCTTGTACTCCCTCAATCGGTCGATACCCTGACTTTTTATGTATCAGATAATTATTATAATCAGACAGTAGAGACTATTGTTCTGAATGCTGAACTCCACGGTCGTATTTCGATTGATAATTTCCTCATTTACCCAAATCCAATCGAGGATGATTCAGGTGCTTGGTTTACCTTCTACCTAACAAACTCGGGTTTGGTGGACATTAAGATATTCACGATAGCCGGTAGGTTGATAAAGACGATACCTGACGTTTCTGGTCAAGCTGGATATAATCAGATATCCTGGGACGGGTTTGATGAGTACACTGATGAGATCAGCAATGGTGTGTACTTGGTAAAAGCGCTCGTCCGCAATCAAAGCAATCAGGACGAGGTCATTGAGAAATTCATAATTGCTCGGTAAATTCTAAGGCAAAGAATAGTCTGGGGAAAAGGAGGTAAAGAGTAATGGGAAAAATCGTCGAGGGCATTGATTACACGCAGCTCGCAAAAGTTACCCTGCATCGGGTTGTCGATCAACCTGGTGTTGCCGCTGATATTTTCAGTGCATTAGGCCAACAAGGGTTGAACATTGAGTTGATTTCCACAAGCTCACTTGGCAAAGGACACACTGATATTTCTCTTGCAGTTCTTGAAGTAAACCTTGAGGATGTATGTAAAGTTTTGGATAACCTGAAGAGAAAATACCGTCCCAAGGCTGTCATTATTGACCGTGCCTGTGCAATGATCACGGTCTATGGCGCCAAATTGTCATCAACACCGGGTTTGGCAGGTAAGATATTTGCGCAACTGTCCGAGCGCAAGATAAATATCGAGATGATCAATGCTTCGATTTCGGCATTGAATATTGTGGTCAAGAAAGAAAGGATGATGGATGCTATAGGTGCTATTCGCGCCGAATTTGGAATCTAAAAAAAATTATATTGGATTGGGGTCAAATCTCGAAATTGGACAAATTAGGTGTTTTATGGACTGGGATAATATGGCAGAGGTCTTGTCCAATTTCGAGATTTGACCCCAGCCAGAGCACCGAAGGTATGTCATTGCGAGCGACCGAAGGGAGCGCGGCAATCTCGCTATGTCGGCGTTTTTGCCACCCGGGTGTTTTCTTCGATCGCTAAAATGACGAGAATTATTTCTGCGCCAGCCAAAAAGCTGATGAAAGAAATAGCACCGACAATCAAAACATAAAAAGCCATAAAAATACCCCACATCGGGCCCATCATTCCAGGTGTAGGCGCTCCGTATTTGCTTCCGTATTGGGATAGTGCCGCACCACCGACTAACATGCCGAAAAATCCAACAATCGTCATGACTGCAATGAACCAGGCCAGGATCTTGAATATGACTGAAATAGTCCTGAGTGCCTTAAATTTTTTCTCCATAATTCCTCCTTATTATTTTATTTAATTCTATATACAGCGTACGTAAAGTCAAGAGCTCATCTGGTACTATAGCCTTCTTTTTTTATTACCTTACCCGCTTTGTAAAAAACGAACTGTTTGTCCCGGCGGACTACTTCGGTAGCGCCGAGTTCTCGGGCACGTAAGCGAATTTTTGAAAGCAGGAAGAGATTCTTCACTTCTTCTGGATACCTGCCAAATCTATCGATAATCTCCTCGTTTATTGAATGAAGTTCGAATTTTGATTCTACATTGAGGAGTCTTTTATAAAGGGCAGTTCTTTCATAGGCACTTGCTATATAACTACTCGGGAAATAGGCTTCCATTCTGAGGTCGAGTATTGGTTCTTGCAAGATTTTTTTGCCTTGCAGTTCGCTGACTGCTTTACCCAGTATTTTTATGTAGAGACGGTAACCAATCGAGTTTACGTGGCCGGATTGTTCTTTACCCAGGAGGTTACCGACCCCGCGTATTTCCATGTCGCGCAGTGCCAGCCGAAAACCTGAACCGAGTGACGTGTATGATGCCAGCGCGCTCAGCCTTTTATTCGCTTCATCAGTAATCCGACGGCGTGATGGTATGATAAAATGAGCATAACCCTGGACATCAGAACGACCGATCCTGCCACGCAGCTGATGGAGATCAGCGAGTCCGAATCTATGGGCATAGTCGACGATTATCGTATTAACACGCGGCATATCAAGGCCAGATTCCACAATCGCAGTAGATAACAGGAGGTCGTATTTTGCTTCCAAAAAATCGACCATACGTTTCGCAGTTATATCTTCCCGCATCTGGCCGTGGAGTAAACATATTTTTAAACTCGGCATTATCTTATGAAGTTTTGCACGTACCGTTTCGATCGTTTGAATGCGGTTGTGGAGAAAAATCACCTGGCCGCCTCTTGATAACTCTATCTGGATAATTTTCCTGATTTCATCTTCATCATAATATATTATTTTTGTGATGATATCCTTTCTACCAGGCGGCGGCGTGTAGATATTAGAAATATCCTTTAGACCAGTTAACCCCATGTAAAGCGTCCGTGGTATTGGTGTGGCTGATAAATAGAAAGTGTCGATACCGGGTTTCAGGTTTTTTATCTTTTCCTTCTGGACAACTCCAAAGCGTTGTTCTTCATCGATTATCAAAAGCGCTAAATCCTTGAACTGTACGTCTGGCTGGAGCAGTCGGTGTGTGCCGATTGCAATGTCAATGCCGCCTTTGGCGATGTCTTTGAGTATTTTTTTTAATTCTTCTTTTTTCCGGAATCGAGAAACCATTTCCACGGTCAGTGGAAATGGTTCCAGTCTTTTCTTGAACGTTGTATAGTGTTGAAAAGCGAGTAGGGTAGTTGGACAGAGGATCATAGTCTGCTTACTATCCAGCGCTGCTTTGAATGCTGCGCGCAAAGCGATCTCAGTTTTTCCATAACCTACATCACCACATATCAGTCTCTCGGCTGGTTTAGGTGTTTCCATATCGAGTTTAACATCCTGGATTGCCTTTTTCTGATCAGGTGTTTCTTCATAGGGGAATGATGCTTCCAGTTCGTTCATTTCCATGGTGTCCTGACTAAAGGAAAAACCCTTTTCCTGGGACCGCCGTGTATATAAGTTCAATAGATCGATGGCAAGACGTTCAGTTGCCTTTTTAACACGGTTTTTGGCTTTCAACCATACTTCAGTGCCCAACTTGGAAAGTTTAGGTGGCTGTTCACGGGTGGCAATGTACCGCTCGAGTAGATTCATTCTTTCAATAGGCAAGTAGACTTTATCCGTGCCCGCATAATCAATGCGTAGACACTCGACTTTTCTTTTCTCAAAATCGACGAGGGTCAATTCTTTGAATTGCCCGATGCCGTAGTCTGAATGGACAACATAATCCCCTTCTTTCAAACCCATTAGATCGTCGATAAACAATCCACGATAGGCAGGCTTTTTACGTCTTATTTCACCAAAAATCTCGGTCTCTGTTATATACGCTATTTTTGTATTTCGATCCAGGAAACCGCGTTCCAGGGGGATGTGATGTATTTCTATTTCACCGAGTATTGTCTTCAGCCGCTCAGCCAGGCTTTTATGCGTAGTGAAGAATTTGAAGACATAGTTTCTCTTTTTTATGTCCTCTTTCAGTTTCGTGAGGTCGCCGAAATACTCAAAGGGCTGGGAAAAACTATATATGAATTCTCCAGTTGTGCCTATCACGATATGGGGTACGGCGAGCTCAATGTCCATTTCACTTACCGCTACTGCTTCAGTGTTTGTCAGTTCCAAGAGTGGTCTTGGACTCATTGGTTTGGCGAGTCTCAGGGTAACGCTTGGGATTGATTCGACTGAGCGCTGCGTCTGGACGTTGAATTCGCGGATTGAGGATATCTGGTCACCGTATAACTCAAGCCTTACTGGCACGCCGCCTGATTCGTAAATGTCAAGGATGCCGCCGCGCAATGCAAACTCACCTGCTTCCTCAACGATATCCTCTCTTGTATAGCCGATTTGGTTCAGCTTGGTGATGACATCTTCGACATTGATATTATGATTCTCAGAGAAAGTCACTGCTTCTTTGACCTGGATACTTTGCCACAAGAAATCTCTTGTCGTGACGATGATCTTTGACGCCGTATAATACGGGTTTTCTTCATTGATGAGCAAAGTCTGGTCCTCCAGCCTTTTCAGTTGACCATATCTTTTATCTATATTCTCTTCGTTGACAATGAAAATTACCTGGGGAAAATACTCTGTAAGACCGAGTATGAAAAGCGCCCTTGATGATCCAACAAGCCCTGTTACATTCAGCTTGTTGCGGGATTGCAGTGCTTCAACGATTCTTTTAGTATTTACTATATTGGCTATTATCATTATCGGTGGTCTGTTATAAAGAACAGGTTTGTTTTGACTCAATCGCCTGATTCTGTGCTTGCTGATAAGGCAACGCCCAGGGCGATTGAATTCAACTTAGTCTTTGGTTTATCAGCACGGGAAAGCATAATAACTGGTTTGGCTGCGCCAGCAACCATACCCGCAGCTTTAGCATTTGCGAAGGATATCAACCCTTTTGCCCAAATATTAGCCGCAGAAATGTTGGGCATCAAGAGAAAATCAACTTCACCGGCAATTTTACTTTGGATTTTTTTATGCTCGGCTGCTTGTTTGGAAATAGGTACATCAAATCCAAAAGGACCCTCAATAATACAATTTTTTATTTCACCGTTTTTATAGAGCTTCACAATTTCTGCTGCATCAATCGTCTCCGGCATGTCCGGGTGGATGGTTTCACTTGCTGCGACCAGACCGATTTTTGGTTCTTCAATACCAAGCATACGCAGCGTCTTAATGGCGTTTTTAATAATATTAAGTCGAATGCCAAGATCGAGTTTCGGGTTCATTCCACCATCTGACATGAAAATCAATTTATCGTAGCCAGGTATTTCCAGAACTGCGATGTGGCTTAGAATCTTACCCATTCTTAACCCCCAATCCTTATTCAGCACCCCCTTTAAAAAAGCCGAGGTAGAAAGTGAACCTTTCATTAGAAAATCACCCTGTTCTTTTACAATTGAGATTGATTTTCTTATTGATTCATTTTCATTTCCAGCATTATAGATTATGGCATTTTCTAAATTGAGATTGACATTTTGGGCGCATTTTAAGATGTTGTCTTTATTACCGACTAAAACCAGCGAGATTAATTTTTGATTCTGAGCTAATCTAATACCTTCAAGGACAGTTTCATCTTCAGCGCATACGACCACACATTGTTTTGGTGCTTTTTTCCTTGCAATTTCTATTAATTCCTTAAAATTCTTCATAGTTATAGTTAGAGGGCCAGCTTCAACTGAGGTCTACTCCATAAGTAGAATAAGGTGTTAAATGTCAAATGTTGACAAGCTGACCGAGAATTAGGAGTAGGGCCTGTCTGCGTGCGACGCACAGGCAGGCGTTTACGCCCGTCGTATTTTGAAGTTTTGAGGTTACGAGGTTCAGAACTTCTGAACTTCTTAGCTTCTTAACTTCATCTTCTTCGAGTTAACTAAAGGCTCTACTCCAAGAAATTCCGGCATTCTCGGTCAGCCTGTTGAGACCTGACCCCTATATGTTGCCAAATTCTTTTTTAAAGGCATCGCATAATTTTCTACCCCAGTTATCAAGTACATTTAAACTTCCGAAAAAGAATCTGAGCACGGCTGGTTCAGATACAAATTTTAACCCCTTTATTAACTCTCTGTGTTTGTACAACCAGTTTACTTTATCGATTATATATTCCAAATGAGATACTGTATATACTCTTCGCGGAACAGCAATTCTTGTTAGCTCTATATCAGCAAACTGCTCATTGCCATCTTTATCCCTATCCATTGAGATGGTTCCTCTTTCCATTGCCCTCACGCCTGATACAATATAGAGTGCTGTAGTTAGTGCGCCTGCAGGATATTGTGATTGAGGAATATGGGGTACAAATTTCATGGCATCAATATGGCATGCCAAACCGCCTGGCGGTGTCACTACTGGAATTTTTGTTTCTAAAAGTCTCTCCACAAAATATTTTATTTGTTCAATTGAACAACCAGCTACGGCTGGTTCAACCATTTCCCTTACACCCGGAACCATAGCACCAATTTCTCTCATAGACATACCGCCATAGGTTACGAACCCTTCATAAACCGGAAGCAATGGTTTTATTTTTTCAAATAGTTCTTTGTTATTGGTTGCAATAAATCCGCCTCTAACCGATGTATTCTTCCTGCCACTCATATAGAATAGATCAGCAATACTACACATTTCTTTTGCTATTTCTTGTACGGTTTTGTTTCCATACCCCTTTTCCCTTTTCCAGATAAAATAGGCATTTTCGCAAAGCAGACTGCCGTCCAATACTAAGAGAAGTTTATGTTCATCACAGATTCTTCTGATTTCCTTCAAGTTTTGCATAGAAAATGGTTGGCCACCAATCAAATTGGTCGTTGCTTCCATTCGAACAAAAGCTATTTTTTCTCTGCCGTATTTTTTAATTGTATCCCTTAATTTTTGAGGATCCATATTTCCTTTAAAGAGGTTCGTGCTTTCTGTTATAATCGCCTCGTCATAATAAATTTCTAAACAGACTGCCTCTAGAATTTCAATGTGGGCTTTGGTTGTTGTAAAGTGGTAGTTTGTAGGTACAATGTCACCGGGTGTTGTAAATATCTTGGCTATTAAATGTTCAGCAGCCCTTCCCTGGTGAGTATTCATCACATGTTTATAACCCAGCACATCCTTGACAGCATCGGCAAATTCATAGAATGTCATACTTCCTGCATATGCGTCGTCTGCTTTAATAAAACCGGCAAACTGGTTATCACTCATCGCATTTACACCACTGTCAGTAAGCATATCGAGAAATATATCCTTGGTTTTGAGCTGGAAGGTATTGTACCCGGCTTCTTCTATTGCTTTAAGCCTTTCTTCGGCTGGTACAAGTGTAATTTTTTGAACCATCCTTGTTTTATGCATCTCCACAGGGAATTCTCTTCCATCTGATGCTTTTATAATCATCTTTCCTCCTTTATTTTTTGTAAACGAATTATACAAATCATAAAATCACAAATACTGCAAACTACAGCAAAACTAGACAAACAATATTTGCTATCATTTATTTTATTCGTCATATTATAGAATTTTTTTAAGTGTTTCAATCAATCGTCTATTCTGTTTTTCAGTTCCTATGGTTATACGTAAGGCATTCGGAAAACCGTATCCTTTTATTGGACGGGTAATGATGCCGTGCTTCTGGAGGGCTTCGAAGACAATCTGGCTGTCTTTGCCAAAATCTACAAAAAGAAAATTGCCGTATGTCGGAATATGGAAAAGTCCCAATTTTTTATAGGCATCATAGAGGAATTCTTTGCCAGCTTCATTTATTGCGCGCGCTTTTTTAATATGCTCATAGTCGTCAAGGGCAGCTATTCCAGCAACTTGGGAAATTCTATTCACACTAAACGAGATTCTCAACTTCATCAAATTGGGGATTATCTTACTGTCGGCAAATCCGTAGCCCAACCTTGTTCCAGCAAGACCGTATATTTTCGAAAAAGTGCGCAGAATTATTATATTCTTCCCTTCGCTGAGATATTTGAATGAGCAGGGGTAATCAGGATCATCTATATATTCATAGTATGCCTCATCCAATACGACAAGAATATTATCAGGTACTTGTTTGAGGAATTCTTCCAGTTCATCTTTGGGTACTATTGTACCAGTGGGATTTATAGGGTTATCAATAAAAATCAATCTGGTGTTTTTCTTGACGGCATTCAGCATTGCCTTTAAATCATGTGAGTAATTCTCCTGTGGAACTTCGATTAGCTCCCCGGCGGCAATATTTACAGCTATTTTATACCATATAAAAGAACCTTTGCTCACAACTGCGCTATGATCAGGGCCGAGATAGGCTAAGGTTATATATGGAAGAAGTTCAACTGAACCATTGCCTATGATTATATTTTCTTGCTCAACTTCAAATTTTTGGGCTAATTTATTTCTCAAATAGAAGCAGCTGTCATCTGGGTAGAGGAAGGACTCACTCAGCGCCTTCTTCATTGCCCGGAGCGCCAACGGCGAAGTACCCAGTGGATTTTCGTTCGAGGCCAATTTAATTATCTCGCCTTTTAATTTTAATTCCCTGGCAACTTCTTCGATCGGCTTACCAGGTTTATAAGGTTTAATTCCTTTTACAAAATCTCTTGCTTCAATCACAATAAAAAGTATAACCAAATTCAGGACGAATGCAAGGAAAATCTTTATCTGAAATTCCGATATAAGCGTTTTTAATCATAATTTTCTTGAAATTTCTTATCTTTTTATGATCGGGTATTATAATTAAGATAGGGGGTTGACAAAGTTATTTTTTTATCGTATAATCTTAATGTGAAAAGATATTTAGGCATTAAGAAAGCAGGTAAAGGTAAGGCGAGCAAGATTAGGCAGCGGATTATTCAGCATTTTGCTGAGTCGAGTAAATTAAAGGGGGTTTTAGCAACGAGAAAGCCGATGGTGAAAGGGACGGTTTATGAGTTTAGGAATCGTTGTGGTAAGAAGGGTTGTCGTTGTATGCGGGGTGAGTTGCATACCCGGATGGCGTTATCATATAGTGAGCAGGGTCGAACCAGGTTAAGGTATTTGAAGCCTGAGCAAGTGAGGAGGTATGAATGGTTAACTGCGAACTATCGGCGGTTCCGTTCGGCGCGGGCGCGCTTGGTGAGATTAACCAGGGCT
>JAUVZL010000030.1 GCA_030602565.1 Candidatus Stahliibacteriota bacterium | reverse complement strand
GAGCGCTGGGTATATAGTTATGATAGGTCCAGGGAGTATGATATTGCTCACGCTATCTGTTATGGTACTGATAGTATTATTTACGTAGCAGGACAGACCACTGATAGTATTACAGGTGGTGATTTTACAGTAATAAGCATTAATCCTGATATGGGAGTTCAAGAGGATTTAATACCATCCCATGCAATAACGTATAAATTCCTTCAAATACACCCAAATCCATTCCATAATAAAACAGTTATCAGTTATTTTATGGATCGAGATATAATGAATATTGTGCTAAAAATCTATGACGTAACTGGATGTCTGGTGAAGTCATTTAACCATTTAACAAATCACCAATTACTATTCAACCAAGTAACCTGGGATGGCATTGATGATCTTGGTAAAAAAGTCCCTGCTGGTGTCTATTTCTGTCGTTTAGAAACTGACAAGTATACTGTTACAAAAAAGATAGTGAAGTTGCGATAAAACAGTATAAGAAATAGTCCATTTTATCACTGTAACCTTCCTGACAAGACGGTAAATGAATCGAGGATAATATGCTTGTGCTCAATATATGTTTGATGCTCATAAACAGTGATTTTGCGATATGTGGACACGAAGAGTATCAGTTTCAGCCAAGCGTGATATCAGAAACTTGGCGTGGAGCAAACACCTGGGGCTTGGCAAGATCATGAATTTCTCGGCGCTACAGTAATCAGCGGTTCGCTGCATTTGCCATTTAATGTTAATTGCCGTGTATTTGATATCTCGGGAAGAAAGGTTGAGCCAGGACATCTTGGTCCAGGCGTCTACTTCTTCATGCTCGCAACCGAGCAGGAAACAATGATTAGAAAACTGATACTAGTAAGGTAATGTGCAGTTGTGAAAAATGGGGGCTCTGAAAAGAGCCCCCATTTTTATTAATCTCAACACCCTAAGATTATCTTTACAAAGTTGCCGATTTTGCTATAATTGACTATGTACTATGATGACCGCACTTTGCCGTTATTAACGCCTGAATCCGGTGATAAAATCCGGGAATACGAAATCATTGGAAAGATCGGTAGTGGAGGCATGGCGACCGTTTATAAGGCCCGCCATACTTTAATAAATCAGATCGTTGCCATTAAAATAATGAAACCTGCTTTGACCTCTGACCGTCAATTCTGTGAACGTTTTTTGCGTGAGGCACAGGCGACTGCACAGCTGACCGGTCATCCGAATATTGTTACCATCCATAATTTCTTTGAAGATAATGGGATGTACATTTTTGTCATGGAATATATCGATGGCATCGGTGTCAAGGACAAAAAGATCCGTACTCTTAGGCAACATATTAAAAGCCTTGGTGCATTTGATACCGAAGGTTTTTCTCGTGTTCTGGAGGGGATTTTATCGGGTCTGGGCTTTGCCCATGACCAGGGTATAGTCCACCGCGATATTAAGCCCTCAAACATCATGTTTTCAGAAAAAGGGGTTGCTAAGCTTGTTGATTTTGGCATCGCCCAGATTGTCGGCGACCAGAAAATAACCAGAACCGGTACTGCAGTTGGTACGCCCAAATACATGTCACCTGAACAAGTGAGGGGCAAAGAGTTGGATACCCGGAGTGATATTTACTCGCTGGGCATAACAATATATGAGGCGCTAACCGGGCAAGTACCTTTCAATGGTGATACTGATTATGAAATAATGCGCAAGCAGGAAGATGAAGCGCCGAAGCCGCCAACTCAATTGAACCCGCACATTACAAAAGTCTGGGACCGTTTGATCTTGAGATGTCTGTCAAAAGAACCAGCACAACGACCGCAGAGTTGCCAGGAGATATCGAAGATCCTAAAGATGAAAATCGTCACTGATTTGCCGACGTCCCCTTGTAAAACTGAAGCCGAACCAACAGAAAAAACTGAGCCGGCACAGGCAGTGCAGGAAAAGAAAAGAGCCGCGGTCAAAAAGAAGAAGCCGAAGAGTTTCCATGCCGTTTTTTACATCGGTCTGGGGCTTCTCTTTACCTGCACTATCCTTGCTTTGTTATATTACTTTGCCGTCTATTACCCGCGCCATAAAGAGCGCATTGAACCTTTGATACCTGGGCTTTCTGCGTCGGCCAGCGAGCAGGCGGTGATTGAATCACCAGCGCGTAAGTTTTCTAATATCGGTAATTTAATTGCGAACTCTTCGTACGTTAAGAACGCATTCGTTTTGTGTGATGAAACAAAGCTTGATGAGATAATTGTTCAGCTCCGGCAAGATGAAGAAGAAATCACTTATGTCCATTTCACGGATGACCAAAACACGGTTATCGCTTCGAGCGATCCAACAATCATGGGTGCAGTGTACAACTCAAATATCCTTGATTCAGGTACTAACACGGTCCGTCAGAGAGACCGATTCTATGAATGCGGTTTCAGTATCACGGTTGAAGAGAAGAGGTTCGGTGCGCTATACTTTGGTGGACTGACTAAAGAATTGGACCAAGCGCAAACCCAGGCTGAATTGTTGATTAATAGATATACCAGCATCGGTAATGTAATTGCTCATTCTGCATATGTTGAAGACATACTGATTATGGATGAAAAGATAAACCTCGATGATGTTATCAGCGAGCTACGCAGTTCGGTACCAGAGATATCTTTTGTGCACTTTACCGATGATCAGGATTTCATAATCGCATCGAGTGAGCCCGGGGTTCTTGGCAGAGTATTTGTCAGCGATATTATTGAAACAGGGGAGAGTGCAGTTAGAGAGAAAGATGGACATTGTGAAGGTGGGTTTAGTATTAAGATAGGGGAGAAGAGAATTGGCGCTTTATATTTTGGCGCTGGTATTGTTAAAGATAGCAAGAAAGGAGGTTAATATGGCAGATAAATATTTAGGCCGCTGGGAACCATTTAGAGATATGCTCAATTTGAGGGCTGATATGGATAAGGTCTTCAGTAGTTTTTTTGGTGGGTTTATAGAGGAAAGAGAAGGATTTTGGGCACCGGTTATTGATATTGAAGAGGACCGCGACAGTATAATAGTAGAAGCTGAGATACCAGGTATGAAAAAAGAGGATATCAAGGTTGCGGTGCACGGTAACATGCTCTCAATTACTGGTGAGCGTAAGCAGGAAGGTGAGACAAAAAATAAAACCTTCCATCGTATCGAGCGTGCTTATGGGAAATTCAGCCGCACCATTACCTTACCGGTTGATGTCGATACAGATAAGGTGAAGGCTTCGTACAAAGACGGTATACTCAAGATAAAATTATCCAAACCCGAAACTGGGAAGCTAAAGCAGATTGACGTGGAAATTACGTAAACAGGGTCTGAAGAGTTCAAGCGTTAACAGGCTGACCGAGAATTCCGAAATTTATAGGAGTAGAGCCTGTCTGCGTGCAGGCCTTTAGGCTCGTTAAATGTGGAGTGCAACGAGACCTCTCGTTGCATGCAATGTCAGGAGACATTGCACTCCCCAAATACGGGCGTAAACGCCCTACTCCTAATTCTCAGTCAGCCTGTTAAGGTCGGGCTATTTGCCCGACCTTTTTTTATACTTAATCTGAAGTTCCTGTTCTAATTATGTTTTTGGTCTTAAGACCTCTTTTGCTGTAACAGTTTAGCTATCCTAAAATTGTAGTAGCCTCAGCCTGAGGCAGACAGGTGATTTATCAGGCAGCCCAATTCACCCCGTTAGATAACTGTCTCCGTCGAAACTCCGCACTATTAAAACCACCATGTATCTAACGGGGTAAATTGGGCAACTACATTATTTTATACCATTTCTGGCAATTTGGCCTTACTGTTTTTACCATTTTTTAGAATAGCTTACCTATTACCTTTTGCTTCTTTTTTCTTCCTTCGTTCGAATAACGTGTAGAGCACAGGGATGAACACGAGTGTCAAGAATGTTGAAAGTAACAATCCACCGATGACTGAACGTGCCATTGGTGCCCGTATTTCATTCCCGGCACCGATGCCGAGTGCCATCGGGACCAAGCCGAAGCTCGTAGTCAAAGCGGTCATTAGAATCGGTCTGAGACGCACTCTTCCTGCCTCAACTACAGAATCGAACAAGGACATGCCTTTATCACGGCGCAGCTGATTGGTGTAAGTTACGTAGACAATCGCATTGTTAACGACAATACCACCGAGCAGGAGCACACCCATTAAACTCTGCATATTAATGGTCGTGCCAGTAAAGAACAACATCCACAGAACCCCGATAATTGCCAGTGGTATCGTGAACATAATGATGAAAGGCTCTTTGAATGATTCGAATTGCCCGACCATAATCATATAGACGAGCACAAGCGCAAGTAAAATAACAAAACCCAAGTCTTTAAACATATTCATTTGTTCTTCAAAACCACCACCCATATCAATCACAAAGTCTGCCGGTTTTTGAATTTCATTGATTATCACTTGAACATCTGCTGCTACACTTCCCATATCGCGTCCTTCAGCGCTACCAGTGATCGTAACAATCCTTTTGTTGTTTTCATGGTCGATTGATACCGGACCAATGGCAATGGTATCTTTAATGAAATTAAGAATGGGGATATCTCCAAATAGTGTGGTGATTGTCATTGAAGTAAGTTTCTTGAGGTCGTCTCGATACTTCTTATCGATCATGAGTTTGATATCGTATTCACTTCCTTGTTCACGGAATTGACTGGCTACAACTCCTTCAAGACGTGAACGTAATACAGAACCGATTTGATATGGTGTGAGACCAAAGTTCGCAGCTTTGCGACGGTCGATAATCAATTGGTATTCTGGTTTACCTTCGCCAAAACTGGATTCTAAGTCAACGAGTCCTTCAACTTCATTCATTTTTTCCATGAGTTCATCGGAAATTCTCTGTGCTTTTTCACGACTATAGCCGATTATTTTAACTTCAATCGCCGCACCACCACCAAACATCTGGAATTCATCTTGTCCAAGGGTCACCTTAAGTCCAGGGATAACATCAATTATCTTAGAACGTAGGTCTTTCTGAATATCAAACACTGACCGTGTTCGTTTCTCACGGTGAGGAAGCTCGATCCAGATTTGAGCAGCATGTGGACCTGTCGTACTCATGAACAGGCTCATCATTCCGCCTGAGCCACTGCCAATAGACGTAGACATTATATCGATTTCAGGGACCTCTTCAAGGATGATCTGTTCAAGTTTTTGAACGGCAGAATCAGTGACCCACATATTCGTACCTACAGGCATCTCTGCATTGATTATTATTTCACCCTGGTCAATTTCAGGGCTCAACTCAGTACCTATTAACCCTAGCCCAAGCAGTCCGACCAGACTGACGAGGAATATACCTACGGTTATCAAAACTACTGCTAACCTGTGTTTAAGCGCCCATTGAATCATGCGTGTGTAAACACCCTCTACTTTTTCATAGAATCTACCCAACCTGGCGCCGAATCCTTTTCCCTTTTCTTCACGCTTCACTGTTCCAAACTTTGTTGAAAGCATTGGGATGATAGTCAATGCGACGACAAGTGATGATATAAGAGCAAAGGTCACGGTAAGTGCCAAGGGTTTGAAGAATACTGAAGCCAATCCACTGACTAAGAGAAGTGGCAAGAAGACTGCTACCGTGGTTAGGGTTGAAGCAGTAATGGCCGCGCTTACTTCCTTGGCACCTTTACCCGCTGCCTTTTTAGGTTCTTCACTCTTTTCCTTGTGTCGGAAGATTGCTTCGAATACAACAATCGCATTATCAAGTACCATACCAATTGCAACGGTCAAGCCACCGAGTGAGATGATATTAAGACTCATTTTGAAAAGAAACATAAAAAACAGGGCGAAGAAGACGGTAATCGGTATGGCAACTGCCATATACAGAGTCGAGCGGAAACTGCCGATGAACAGGAAGAGAATAATGACCGCAAGTATTGCTCCCAGGATTAAGGTATTGGCTGTACTCTTCACAGAACGCATAATAAAATCTGCCTGATCGAAAATAAGGTCAACTTGTACTCCAGGCGGCAGATCTTGCTTGATTTTATCAAGTTCTTTAACAACCGCGGTTGCTACGGTTACAGTATTGGCGTCGGTACGCTTTTGGACCATCCCCCATATTGACCGAACACCATTGGTACGTGATATAGAAGTCTGCTCAGCCGCAGCCGAACGTACCTCAGCTAAGTGAGAAAGCAGAATCGGCACACCATTATTACTTCCAACGACTGTATTCCTGATCTCATCAAGGTTTGCATATTCGCCAATTGTACGCACTATATATATTTTATTGCCGGCTTCTATGTTGCCAAGTGGATAATTGATATTCTGTGCCTGTAAAGCACCCATAATCTGATCGGGCGTGATGCCCGTACCTTTCAGTTTAAGGGGATCGAGGACTATTTGTACTTCACGTAATGCTTCACTCATTGCAGACGAAGCGGCAACACCACCTACCCGTTGCAAACGATCAGCAATATCCTCAGCAATTTCATCCAGTTCAAGCGGATTAATGTCACCACCAATCGTGTACATTACAACTGGTTGCTGTGATATATCCAATTTGAAAATCATGGGGTAGGATGCATCATCAGGCAAATATGGAGTCAGGTAGCCTAAAACATCTCGTACATCATTCGACGCTGCATCGATATCTGCACCCCAGCTAAATTGCATGAAAATCATAGAAAGATTTTCTGAAGTAGTTGACGTTATCTTGTCCAGGTTATTCACCGTACCAAGACTTTTCTCAAGCGGATCAGTGATCTGGGTTTCGATTTCCACTGGACCTGCACCAGGGTAATTGGTCATAATAAACATCATAGGAAATGTAACGTCTGGAAAAAGATTGACTGGAAGGTTTGCGACCGAGATGAAACCAAACATTATGATCCCAAGAAAAATCATCAATACTGTTAGGGGTCTTCTAATAGATATCTCAGTGAGGTTCATTATTCACTCCCGGGAACTGGGCTGACCCCGTTATACTGATCTTGTTTAACGGGGTTGACTTTTTCTCCGCCGGCAAGCCTGTGCTGTCCAATAAGCACAATCTGCTCAGCTTGTTCGACTCCGCTCAGTATTTCCACGTATCTATCGCCGATCAACCCAACTTCAACATCGCGACGTTCAGCAATACTGTCTTTAACAACAAACAAATAGCTGTTAAGTAGGGCATCTCTTGGAATCGCAAGAACGTCGTTCTTTGAGCCAAGACTCAGGATTACCCGTGCGGTCATTCCAGGTTTGAGTAGTTTTTTTGGGTTGTTGATTATGGCTTTTATTGCAATAGTTCGAGTATAGGGATCAATAACCGGGCTCACTTCTGATACTGTGCCTTGAAATGATTTGTCCGGTATGGCATCGACTATGACGCGAACCTTACCACCTTTTTTAATACAACCCACGGTATTTTCAGACATATTGAAAGTAACCTTAACTTTTGAGAACTCAACTACCGTGGCTACATTTGTCTGCGGCGTGACCATTGAGCCAATATTTACCATGATGTTTGCCATATTGCCGCTAATCGGCGCCATAATGTAACCTTCTTCATATTCAAAGCCAATAGTTTCGTTGCGTAGTGCCATAAGCCGACTGTTTTTATTAACGTATGCCCCTTCTTTCACCATTATTTTCGTAATGCGCCCCATTGTTTCTGGGAAAACATGGGCGGTTTTATTTGCTCCAATTGTACCAATCAGCTCGCACGTGCTTTCCACATTTCCACGGGTAACCGGAATAACTTCAACGGGTACTATTCTTTCGGTTTCCTTCTGTTCAGCGGGTTTCTTAGAAACCATAATTCTTACTGTAACTGCGATACCTAAAACAATAACAATTACCAAAATAATCAAAAGCTTACGCATCTATTCCTCCTTACCAATTGCTTTTTGAATCTCAGCTCTGGATGTATAATACCGCTTCAGCGCTGAGAGATAATTAGTTCTTGCCTGCATTGCGGCAAGTTGCACATCCATAAACTCAAGGTTTGTTGCCAGACCACTTCTATATCTTGTGTTGATAATCTCATAGGTTTTTTCAGCCTGAGTGACATTCTCTTGTGCTGCGGTAATGCTTTGCTTGGCGGCTTGGAAATTATAAAAAGCCTGTTTTACTTCAAGCGTGATGCCTTTTTCCAAATTCTCGAATGCAAGCCTGGTTCCTTTCAGTTGCAGGGCTGCCTGTTTGTATTGAGCGAGATTCTTGAAACCGGTGAATATGGGAAATTCAAAACCGACATTAAATGTGATATTTGAACCCCAATCATTGCCGCCAAAACCAAATGGCTTTGTGCGTGCATACGTTGCACCAGCGACTAAGCTCGGCAGGTTTGCGCGGCGCGCAATCGCCTTGCTGTATTTTGCAATGTCAGTGAATTTGTTGAGGTTCTTCAATTCAATGCGATTTTCAAGTGCTGCGGTGGTTAGGTCATCGATATCGAATTCCTCGTCAACCATTTGCAGTTCACCGGTGAGCTTGAATTCCTGTTGCAGGGGTAATCCCAGGAGCATTTTGAATCCCTCCTGAGCAAGTTTCAGACCATTTTCTGCCTCGATCACCTGGGGTTTGAGGTTGGCAACCTGGACCTGGGCGCGGAGCAAATCAAATTGAGGTACCAGACCAGCCTTATACCTTTTTTCAACTGCCCTGGCGTGCCTTTCGAGCTGAAGCAGACTCTCGTGTGAAAGGTTCACCATTTCTTTTAGTATCAAAAGACCATAAAATGCATCCGTTACTGAATAACGTACTTTCTGTTTCTTCCGTATCATATTGAGTTGCGCAATATCATTGCCAAGACCAGCAATCTTATATGCATTGTAGATTTTGCCCCAGGTGAAAAGAATCTGTTGCAGAGAAACCTGGTAGTTGTAGTTTTCATGCTGTCCCATCGGTATAATCATACTGTCTAACTCAAAGACAGCGACATCACTCAGATAAGCATAATATCCACTGGCTGAAATATTGGGGTAGAACACGGACCGTGCCTCATCAACTTTTGCCTGTGAGGTTTTGAAATCCAGGGTTAATTGTACGATCTCCGGGTTGTTTTCAAGAGCATATTCGATGGCTTGTTCAAGGGTGATATTGAGCGTATCACCAAGGCTTATGTTCATGAGAAAAATTAACACTATTAACATTTTACCTCCAATAGATTCACCAAGGTATGATTATTTTTAGACCAACCCCATTTTCCCATAGTTTTTCATCTTTGTCAAAATATCCGTATTTCTCAAGGTCTGAACTCGCAATATAGTTAAAGCGGCTTGCTATTTCTAAGGCGATCAATCTGTAAGGTCTGACCTGCAGAGACAAACCGCCGACAAAACCGATGTTTTTTTCTTGCATCGTGCCACCATTCGGCAACACAACCACTTTATCATTGTCCAAGCCCCGCCACAAGTATAGGCCAAACCCTGTTTCCATTGATAGACTCAACCATCCTGACTCCATGAAGGGTAGAAGATTGAAGCTGGTGCATAACGTTAAAGGGATATACTCATATTCATAAGGATTTGTTTCAGAAGCGCCCTCATATCTTACTCTGCTTCCTCTTATTTTCAACCCGATATTCGGTATGAAATTCGTTATGCCGATTTCACCTGTGAACCCCAATTTCCCTCTTGGATCCTCTATGTCTTGATACAGGTAGAAGTGTGAATAACTTGCTCCAATAGAATACTCTACTTTTTTATTTTCTCCAACAGGATAGGTGAGTATAAGCAAACTAATCAACAAAGAGTGCAGCATTCTACCTCCTTTGTTTTAGTCCTTTAAAAAACAAATCAAGCAATATTTTTTTGTCGACAAACCTTTCGGGAGTAATGAAAGTGACGAAAAAACCCGTGCGTATGGTGTTGAGAAAATGTACGGCTGCGATACGCGGCTCAATTTTCCGAAATTCCCGTGTCTTGATCCCTTGTCCAATTATCCGGGCAATAATGTCGATCATCTTCTTGAGATATACGTTCATTATTGGCTTAACAGCCTTCATGATTTTGCTCGACAGATTGACATTCTCCATTGAGAACATGAAAAATGAGCTCTTAAGTCGAATCATATAATCGATCCAATTATCCGCAATCTTCTGCAGCTTTGCTGTGTTTGTCATCTTTTCTTTCTGAACCTCATTAAGATACTTGATGCCGACCTTGAAGTGTTCTTCTATCACGCTCACGTAAAGCGACGCCTTGTCTTTGAAATAAAGATAAAGGGTGCCCTTGGCAATGCCCGCTGCCTGAGCAATGTCATCAACTGTAGTCTTGAAAAAACCCTCTTGAGCAAAGATTCTCAGAGCGTTCTCAATGATTTTTTCTTTTGTATGCTTATTTTTTGTTCTCATTTTCTTATTCTTTTGACCAGTTTATAGTCAAATGGTTTATTCTGACTGACCAGTCAGTCATTATAATAAAAACATGGAAATTGTCAAGGGGATATTGGGGTCAAATCTCGACATTGGACATTTCCTTTATTTCTCTTTCTGAATTGCCATAGCTGGTTTTCTCCGTGTATCAATGTCCAATGTCGAGATTTGACCCCATCAGCACATCAGCACACATTATCATCGTGGCTTGTCATTCTATCATTTTGTCAATTAACAAAAGGATGAAATGATGTTTCGCGTCCATACCCAAATCATCAGTTCTATTATGGGAGCGTACGCTCCCTTGACTTTCTGCAAAATCAAAGCATACTCATAAATGCAGCGGGTTGCTGTATTAAAACAGGAGGTTACATTGAAAAAATTTTCACTATATGTGGTTGTATTTTTATTAGCGGGTTTTGTCTGTTTTGGTCTGGGCAAAACCGTTGCTGAGTATATCGACGAAGCTCAAGCCTACTTGAATTTAAATAATTTAGAAAAAGCCATTACTACAATGGAACAGGCAGTCAAAGAATATCCTGACAGCTCCACAGTTTATACCCAAATGGGTCTTCTCTATGGTGAGCAGGTCCAGGGCATGAAGGATTTTTCAAAGATTCTTCAAGTGTTCACCAAAACGTTCGCGATGTGGGACAAGGCTCTTCTGCTTGATCCAAACAACTTCGAGGCAAGATTCTACCGCGGTGCCTGGGGTGTGTCCGTTCCGAAATTTGCTGGACAGACAGAAAAAGGGATCCATGACCTTGAATTCATTGCAATCGTGATTGAACAGTCTAAAGACCCTGTGCTGCAGGAATATTTGATACAAGCGTATCAGTATTTGGGTATTGGTTATCAAAAGTTGATGGCAATACAAAAGGCAAAAGAATTTTACGCTCTGGTGATTAAAGCTGCTCCTGGTTCAGAATTTGCCAAACAGGCACAGGATAACCTGACCAGGATTAATCAATTTGAGCAATGGCAAGCAGAACATGGCAAAAAGACTCAGCCTGATAGCCCGCAAATCCTCCAACTAAAACAGAAACTTGAACAAGAACCAGATAACCCCGGATTCTTATTGGCATTGGGACAAGCTTATGCGAATGCTGAAAAATATCAAGAGGCAGTGATATATTTACAAGAAGCCGCGCAGATCGATTCTGCAAATGTTGATGTCTACAGGCTACTTGCTTTGTCTCTCCAGAATCTTGCCGGCGAAGAATATGATGCAAGAATCTCTCTGGATACTGATTTCCGCACTGACCTTGCGTTTGAGCTCATGTTTGTGCTGGACAGGGCGGTTGCCCTGGCACCCGATGATATCGAATTGAGGCTCTGGCGTGGTATCGCCAGTGTGGAAATGCCATTTTTTGTAGGTCGATTGGAGCAGGGTATAGATGACCTGTACATGGTGATACAGAGTAGCATACCTGCTGATGATAAGGCTGAAGCTTTGTATTGGCTTGGTGTAGCTTATCAGAAAAAGTCCACGACCTATTGGATAGAGACCGTGACGAAATACTCAAATTCTGATGCGGCTCAGATGGTGTTCAATAGAATAATCCCCCAGGTGGGACGCGTTGATCTTTCCGAGTACAAAAAGCCGATTCTAGTAATCGATTTTATCCTTGGATTCCGCGACGAGTTAGCACCGCAGACTGCGGTGTGGATCGAAGATAAAGATGGTAACTTTGTCAAGACCATTTACGTATCCGGATTCAGCGGTCATGCTAAAGAAAAGCAGGTGAACCTTCCTATGTGGTCGCATTCTTCAGAATATGTAGATATCGATGGTGTTACCGCAGCCAGCATTGACCTTGGACATCACATATACATCTGGGATTTGAAAGATATGTCAGGCAAAAAAGTAAAATCAGGTGAGTATACAGTGTTCGTTGAGGTTTCATACTGGCCAAGCATGCAGTACCAGAGAGTTTCAGCAACGGTTGAGATCGGGAAAGAGGAGAAGAAAACAGTTGTTGAGGAAGGAAACCTAATCCCCTATTTGGAAGTCAAGTACATTCAATAATTCTAATAGGAAAATAGAGTAGTCCTTAACATCAGTCCACAGCCGATTAAATTTGATCGAATAAAATAGTTGGCTTTTTTAAATAATTTCTCAGGATTAAGTAGTTGTTAAGAAGGAGTTTCAGGTGATCGGCAAGAGATTTTTTCCGGTTTTTTTTTCTTGGTTACGATTATATGTGCGCAGGACGACAAATTACTCTCTAATTTTTCCAACAATTATAAGTGGTGCTATCCAATTACCCGAGGACATATCATGCAAATTTTACGACATCGCAGGACGTCAGGTTGATGTCGTACAGCTAACGCCAGGTATATACTTCATCGAGATCAACGAGAAGCTGAAGCAGAAGGTAATCAAATTCCGCTAGGCTCTCTAAGTATTGAAGTTATTCTACCTGGAGCCATTAAGGAAACCATTAAATTGAAAATGAATTCACAGATTGCGGTGAAATATAGAAGGTCTTGACCTCCAGGATTTTTTATGTAGTATATTAATAACAATGCACTTAAAAAATCTGGAAAGAATCCTCAAATATACTCTAAAAGAAACTTCTGGCGAAAGGATGATTGATACACTACATGAGAACACGAAATCTGCCATTGAACAGCATATAACCCAGCGTGATGTTGAGAATTTTATTGCCTATCTTAAATTCCTGTCTGAATCTACGCAATACCAGAATGGTTTTAGGCTTGAACGCAAGCTGGTAAAAAATTATGTAAACCGTATCTATAGTAAGTGTGACTATCGAACACGTTATTCAAGAGCAAATAATCTCTACGGCTATTTTGAAAACAAGTTAGGTGATAATATTGTGCTCAATAATGCAGAAGTTACTGTGATATACAAGAAATTAAAGGAAGATAAAAGATCTTCAATTGAAAAAGTGATGTGTCGTGTTTGCATTGCAATGATACTGAAATGGCTTCAGGGATTTCTGCACGACAAATTATCTGAGGATTTACATGGGCATATAGTTTTTATAGCAACTACCTACGGGTTGTATGTATCCAACCGTGTGTTCAATGTTAATTGGCAGCCATATAACATTTCTAAAGATGATGCAGCATTGATTAATAGTGAGTACCCATTTTTCGAAACTGCAATAGCTGATGCTATCAGAGATATAAAAAAGGCTTCAATCAAAAAAGAATATTCTCATAAACTAAAAAGTCAGTTTCAGATTGTACTCACAAGTATCGATAACCTTATGAGAATGAGCAAAAAAGGTACAATTGAATCGCGTGATGCATTTAAAGATAAAATAATAGTTGCTACTTCGCTGATTTATTTGCAGGATGAATTCGTAAAAAAAGACCCAGAATTAAAAAAGCTTATCAATCTTATCGTCTCCTTCTATTATCAATTCCGCGACAAGCGCTATATTCCTGTGCTTACAAACTGACCACCATGAGTTTTTTTGAATAACATCAAAGGGGGAAAAATGAAGAGGTTTATTCTTTTAGCATTCATCTGTTTGGTTTTTATAACCTGCAGTAAAAGTAAAGATGTTGTATTAAGACTTAGCAATCCACAGAATCTTTCTGTATCTTTTACCGGTTATTATATTGAGGTTGCGACCGGCGATAGTATTTCAATGAACGGTGTTACGCTCCGTGAATATGAATTCGTGTTGGACAAGGGTGATGAAATAACCGGTATGGTTCATAAAGATGGAGGCAATATGGTTGATACGTTACATTTCCGGGTTTTCATAGACAACGAGGAAGAGTTAAGCCAGAAGACTACAATACCTTCGCAGATCATCGAGTTCCAGGTTATTGGCGAGTGATATTTCAGGGAAACCAAAATACTTATTGATTATATTGACTATCTTGGCTTTCACCCTTACCGATATTATCCTGAAGATGATCAGGATACAGGCACTGGCACCCAGTTCATCTGGTCACTGCCTACTGATGCGGTACTCTTAATAACACAGATTTAGTCACCTTATAATTGACAATTTTTGTATTTACCATATAATGGTACGAAATATACCATGAATAAAGCAAGAGATAAGGAAAACAAAGATCTACAAGAGATTATTAATGGACTGGCGAGAGTAGCCAGCGGTGATTTCTCCACCAAAATCAAATTATCAGGCGACAATGCTGATTTGCTGCCATTGCCAAGAGCTTCAACACTATGATTACGGAACTTAGAAATGCTGCGCGCGAAAAAGCCTGAAGAACTCAACCGCAGAATACAATAAAACTAAGTGATATACCGATCATTTGGCAAAACCGATATCAATGTTCCCCAACTAGGGTTTGGGTGTATGCGGTTTCCATTGACCCGCGAGAACGACCCCACGAAAATAGACGAACCAAAAGCAATAAAGATGCTCCATTATGCGATTGATAGCGGCATAAACCTTTTGGACAACGCCTGGCCGTATCATCGAGAGACAAGCGAGAAATTCGTGGGCAAAGCATTAAAAGGGGGCTACCGAAAAAAAGTGTATTTGTCGACGAAGCTACCGGTGTGGCTCATAAAGAGCAGAGAAGATCCCCGGAAGTATTTCAACACCCAATTGAAACGGCTCCAGACCGACACATTTGATCTATATTTATTACATGCATTGCGTAAGACTTCCTGGAAAACAGTAAAAGAATTCGACGTCCTGGCTTTCCTTGATGAAGTTAAGGCAGCTGGCAAGATACGTTTTGCAGGGTTCTCATTTCATGATGAACTGCCACTTTTTAAGGAAGTAGTAGATGCATACAAATGGGCTTTTTGCCTGATCCACCTAAATTATGTTGACGATGATTTTCAAGCAGGTATCAAAGGTCTGGAGTATGCTCATAAAAAAGGCTTGGCGGTTATGATCATGGAACCCTTAAGGGGTGGTAAATTGGCGAATAAGGTTCCCGATGGAGTTGTTAATCTCATCAGTCAAACCGGACGTGTACAAACACCGGCTGAGTTTGCCCTGCGCTGGCTTTATAACCGTGCTGAAGTGAGCTGTGTGTTGAGCGGGATGAGTACACTGGAGCAGGTTAAGGCGAATATAAGATTTGCATCAAAGGAGCATATGGGGACACTTACGCCAGAAGAATCAGCGATATATGAGAAAGTGAAAAAGTTCTACCGGACAAGAACCGCGGTCAACTGCACACAGTGCGGATACTGTATGCCCTGTGCGCAAGGGATACCCATATCATTCATATTCGAGTTATTTAACGATGCCCATATGTATGATGCATTGGAAAACTCCCGGTGGATGTATTCGGTTTTCATCAAGTCTGGAAACCGTGCAGATAAGTGCATTGCTTGTCGTGAATGTGAAGAAAAGTGCCCGCAAAAAATACTTATTGCCGAAACCCTTGAAAAAGCACACGCGCTGCTGGCAGAGAGTTAGTGCGAGAAAAGGGTCAATATCATAAGATTATGCATATATACACTACCATAGACACAAGCAAGGGCTATCAAAGTGAAGCCATGCACCAAGCGCTAAACTATTGACTTTTAGTGGAAAACATAAATAATCAAATTGATATATCAATGTCAAAGGAGGTAACCTTATGATAGAAATAAATCGTGCAAGTGTTAAACCAGGAGGATTGATGATCTGCATTTTTATTTTCTTTATAGTCAATTTGTCATCTGCCGCATTGTCGGATACTTATGAGTTATCCGAGGGTGATCTGGTTGCGATTCAACTCAATGCTCATTCTCAGTCCAAGTGGCAGGACATCATTGAGCAGTACGACGCCCCATTTCATGCATATTATGATCAAACGGATGACATAGTTGTCATTCAGGTTTACGGCACTAAGGACAGAATCGATGCCGCTAAAGATATGATTGACCAGGTACGTAAGCTTCTGGTAAATGATTTCATCCCTTATCTCAAAAATATCCATGAGATTGATATGAACACAAATGATATAAGGATGATTTATTGCAACCGTACTGAGGAGGGGATGAGGAAAATCTTGATTTGGGAGCATGGGAAATTTAAATTTCCCATTAATGAATGAATCGACCGCGACTGTAGAAAATAAAGGTAAGTGGTGGTGGCGCGGATAATTAAGTCTCTTGACAACTTTCACTGTTTGTATATAATATTGTAGAGAAAGGAGGAGAGTCTATGAAACTTGCAAGTGCAATACTA
Source organism: Candidatus Stahliibacteriota bacterium (assembly GCA_030602565.1). Taxonomy (GTDB): domain Bacteria; phylum Hydrothermota; class Tepidihabitantia; order SM23-42; family SM23-42; genus JAUVZL01. The sequence continues at coordinate 17,211 of JAUVZL010000030.1, read as the reverse complement.
ATAGTCAGTTTGCCGTTTGCCGTATACGCACAGACGCCGGTTTTTGAACCTGGTCAGTACGTGTTGGCAAACGGGAGCATTATCGATGTGGGTTATTATGGATCTCCAGCTTATTATGACTGGGATGGCGATGGTGTGAAGGATTTGTTAGTAGGCCAGTTTTCTTATGGCTATGTCCGCTTTTATAAAAATAACGGGACTAATAGCAATCCATCATACACCACATTCCAGTACCTGTATGCCGACGGATCACCCATATCTGTCTATGCGTCTTGATGTCAGGGCGCAGCGGTCGCCGTGTGCGACTGGAACGAAGACGGATATCGTGATATCCTTGTCGGGGACAGGAACGGTTATACCATGATCTTTGTGGAGACCGGTCGTGGTTTAACTTTGCTGGATACTTTGCGAGCAAATGGTGTGAAAGTGCTGGTGGCGTACAACTCAAACCCGGATGTCGTTGACTGGAACGAAGATGGAAAGAAAGATATAGTGATAGGTGAAGAGACTGGTTATGTCAGGTTGTATCTAAATCAGGGCACGAACAGCAATCCGGTTTTCACAACCTATTCAAATATTCAATCAGGCGGTGTTTCGATCAACTGGTATCGCGTCAACCCAAGAGTATGGGACCTTGATGGTGATGGCAAGAAAGATCTAACGGTTGGAGAAAATACAGCCCACGTGTTCTTCTATAGAAATGTAGGTACTAACGCAAGTCCTGTTTTTAATGGCTACGATTCATTGGAATTAACCAATGGTAATCCGATCGTTGAATATTACGGATTGAGACCCTATTTTGTTGACTACAATGAAGACGGTGCTATTGATATCTTAACGAGTGATTATTATGGTTATGTCAGATACTACCAGAACACGGTCTTCCCGGGTGTGGAAGAGATGGAGCAGGCTATCGTGTCGAACTTTGCCGTTACCCCTAATATAACAAAAGATGTAGCTAATCTCAGTTATTCGCTTGCTGAGAGGTCAGACGTGAATGTGGAAATATACTCAGCCGACGGCAGATTGATTGATGTAATTGTCAATCAGTCTGAAGATATGGGTATTCACAATCATGCCTGGAATACTGGACACGTTGCTTCAGGTATTTACTTTGTGAAACTCAAGGTAAATACGACAATTATGACAAAGAAATTGATAATTCTGTAAATCTCACTTTCTCAAATAAGGGGAGCTAAAAGGCTCCCCTTATTTTTTCAGACAACTTAGTGCGTTAGGTGATCTCATAATAAACGAATTGACAAATCTTGGTTATTAATTAATGTAATATAGTTGGTGGAAAAAACAAGGAGAAAGGAACAAGGACATTTTTTCCTTGACACATTGCGGCTTTTCACTTAAGATTACCCCAGGAAAGAGAAAACTGATATGAGTAAATTCATTGAGGTTTTTAGACATCAGTTTAGGCATGCCGGTCGCCATATGGTTTTTCATCCAATTCTGTAACATTTTTTTAAGAAAATAGAAAATAGTCGCAGGAGATCAAGACATGAAGAGTTTCAAGAAAGAACTTTGGTTTCATACAAAAAGCAGGATGGAGTTCATAAACATCACACCAAAGGTTGAGAAAGCAGTGAAAGAAAGTGGGACAAGAGAAGGCTTTTGCCTTGTGAATGCGATGCACATCACGGCGAGTAGTCGACCCTTTTACTTTTTTGCTTCAATATAGACACTTACGACATAGTCAGCAAGCTTTTTGATATCTGCGTCTTCGGGAAGAACATTTTTAGCAGCATTTTCTATCTCTTTATTATCACAGCCACAGCCGGTATTCACCGAGAACTTGATATCTTTGAATCCCGCATTCTTTACGAATTTTTTATAATTCTCAAGAAGTACTGCTCCGCCAATGCATCCTACATAAGCCGATATACTTTTACGTATTTCATCAGGCAGCTCTTTTTTAAGTGCGAGGTCTGAAATAGAGATCCTGCCGCCTGGGCGCAGTACCCGGTATGTTTCCCTTAGCACTTTCTCCTTATCAGTTGAGAGGTTTATCACGCAGTTTGAGATAACTACATCCACAGAATTATCAGCCGCAGGTAGATTTTCGATTTCGCCCAATCTAAATTCAACATTCTTATAGTTCTCCCTTTCGGCATTCTCTCTTGCCTTATCGATCATCTCAGGGGTCATGTCAACGCCTATTATCTTTCCTTTTTCACCGACTTTCCTGGCCGCAAGAAAACAATCAAAACCTGCGCCGGCGCCCAGGTCAAGCACAGTTTCACCTGGTTTGAGAGAAGCAATGGCAACAGGGTTGCCGCATCCAAGCCCTAAATTTGCACCCTGGGGTACTGATTTCATCTCTTCCTCAGTATAGCCCATGCCTTTGCTTATAGTCTCAGGTGAACTTGGACCGCAGCATGTTGACGCTTCTTGTCCACAGCAGGACGAACCTTGCTTTGCAGCTTTTGCATAGCTTTTTCTAACTTCTTTTTTTATATCATCTTTCTTCATCTTTCGCATCCTTTTCTTTTAATGCTGTATCTATTTTTATCTTCACCATGCCATTGAGTGCATTCGCCTTCATCAACATTAGACAACAGGCATCTTGTTCATGCCCAACAGAGACTACCGCTAATTTATCACCAGCGTTGATGCCCATGGCATTTCTTACATCTTTTGGTAGAACCATCTGACCTTTTTCATCGATAGTCACAATAGAAGTGACTGTGCAGCAGCCTGTATTTATCGTGGGTCCAGGACGGCATTTATTTTCTTTTTTCTTTTTCATAATTATCAACCTTCTCTGATTTTTCTTACTTTTTTGATTTCTATTATTTAGACTTGATCTTAGCTGATTGGTTTAGCACGAATCCGACATCCACAGACTCTTCATGAAAGATCGTGCAATTTCGGGTCTTTTTAAAATCAAACAATTGACAATTGGGTGAACAGGTGAACCCCTGGTATCAGTTGTTTATCTATTGACTTTAACTTCCGATGCTTTATAATCCATCAATTGGGGGACTAAATGAAAACGCTATTATCCAGCGCTTTGTTGGTGCTCATTATTGCTTCAGGATTTGCGATGCCGCCTCGTCTGAGTGTTAAAGCACCGCATTCCTGTATTGTAGGTAGGGCGCTGACTGAACCAAAGGATTTACAGAACTATACCATTGAGACATGTGTGATTCTGGTACAGTTCGCCGACAATCTGGCTGATACTTTGAATAATACGCCGGCGCGCTATGACAGCATGTTCTATTCAGCGGGTATTTACCAGGGTACTTACCGTGCTGGCAGTCTCAATGATTTCTTCATTGAAAATTCATACAACGCGACCGATGTCAGCGGCGGGATATGCGGTAACACCTGGCATCTGTCAAACTACACCTATAGTCATTATTATGATGGTTATTACATGCTGACTACAGGATACGCATTGGCTCGCGATGCTGTGATTCTGGTTGATGATTTGGTTGATTTTCAGCAGTTCGACGCGGATAACAACGGTCACATTGATGGTGTTTTTGTCGTGCATGCTGGACCAGGTGCTGAAGATACTGGTAATATAAACCACTGCTGGTCTCATGCAATACCGTCCTTTTATTATACAACAAATGACGGTATTATCATTGACGGTGCAACCAATGTACCTGAAGTCAATCTGGTTACACCAAGTCTTGATACAACGCTTTGCTGCATAGGCGTTATGTGTCATGAGCTCGGGCATATCGTCGGGCTTCCTGATCTCTATGATGGCTCAAGGAATACCTGGGGAGTTGGTTACTGGAGCCTCATGGGCTATGGCGCATGGGGAGCCGGCGGTAATACATCATGGAGTCCTTCACACGCTGATGCCTGGTGCAAAATGGAAGTGAACTGGCTCGCACCAATACCGATCACAAGCAATACCTATTCTTTGAAAATTGTGGATCTTGAGACTAATCCTGTTGCCTATCGGGTTTGGCGTAATGGCGTCGTGAATGACACATTTTTCATCTTGGAGAATCGTCAGAATAAGGGTTTTGATACGCCATTACCAGGTCAAGGGCTTTTGATCTGGCACATTGACCCAAGATACGGTGTCTATCACAATGTCGTTGATCTTGAAGAAGCGGATGGCTGCGATGATTTAGATGATGGATGGGGCTATCGTCCAAACCCGCATTATTACCATCCTGAACTCGGTGATTCAGGTGATCCTTTCCCAGGTGACAGCAGTACCACAGTTTTTGACTCGCTGAGCTATCCGTCGAGCAATGACAACTGGGGGAATCCCACGCATGTGACCGTGCGAAATATCTCACTTGTTGCTGATACTGTCGTGTGCGATATAATCATCGACCCGAGTTCAGTGGCTGAAAACACTAGTACAATGTTCACTCACACGTTCGAAGCAGTACCGAATCCTTTCACAAAGCAGACAACCATTAATTTTGTCGTTGAGAACAGCGTTAGAAACATTGAAATAAGTATATATGATATTTCGGGTAAGTTGGTTAGGAATCTGACGCGCTCTATATCTGACCCTCTATGCCCTACGCACATCATTTGGCAAGGTGATGACGGTGCTGGTTGCCCTTTGCCTGATGGCATATACTTAGTAAAAGCAAGAGCAGGAGATTACGAGGCAATAAGAAAACTCATTCTATTGAAGTGACCCCATATCTTCTACTATAAGGAGGTGAATTTCTGGCAGCCGAAGTTTGTAAAATAATGGGATAGATGACCATCTAATAATACATGAAGCTGCTTGACACAGTGTCATTTTCAATTATAATCAATTGTTATGAAGAGCCTTGAAGAAATTAAGAAAATATTGGCTGAACATAAATCAGAGTTAAGAAGGCGGTTTAAAATCAGCAGTATAAGATTATTTGGCTCCTATGTTAGGGGTGATTACAGCGTAAATAGTGATTTAGATGTGATGGTTGAATTCGCTGAACCAGTTGGTTTTGAATTCATCCACTTGGCTGATTTTTTAGAGGAGATTCTTGGCATGCCAGTTGATTTAACAACCGAAGATGCTATAAAACCGAATCGTTTGGAATACATTAAAGAAAATTTAATAAATGTCTAGACGGAACTGGCAGTTATTCATCGAAGATATCCTTGAGAGCATCAAATATATTCAAGAATACATCGCAGTTTATAGTTTTGACGATTTTAAAAAGGATAGAAAGACAATCGATGCCGTAGTAAGGAACTTCGAGATTATTGGTGAAGCATCTAAGTATGTTCCGGATAGTATTAAAGGCGCATATAAGGATGTAGACTGGCAGGCAATCATTGGTTTGAGAAATAGAATCACGCACGAGTATTTTGGTATAAGCTTGGCAATTATATGGCATATTATAAAAAAGGAACTCCCTAAGTTGAAACAGCAAATGAAAGAGATTCTGGAGCAAGATAAACAGTAGCAATCAAACCCGAGGGGTGAATTGGGGTCAAATCTTTACATTGTACACTGGCATTTGAAAAAAAGTGAGTATACGGGATGCATAGTAAGGCCTTTAAAAATTCATTTTCCTGATGCATTCTATTATATCGCCTGCCGCGGTATTGAACGAAGATAAATTTTTGCTGAGACGATGTTTGATAATGAAAAAGTGGGAAGGAACTATGATGCAATTGAAGCACTCATCAAGCAAGCATGTACAATGTAAAGATTTGACCCCATTTCCACCATTCAGATAGGAAATATATTAGGCGGCATTGATTATGGTGCGGTATATCTGTTACGACGGCGTTTAAGGGAAAAGATGGCTGAGAATGAGGCGGTGAGTGAGAAATACAAGGAAATTGAGGCAAAGGTGATGAATGCATGTAGCATGTAGAGATTTGACCCCACTCTTCTCTAGGTATATAAAAGATTTATTAGTCATATGAAGAAGCAACCGGAAAAAGAACAAAACAATTCAGGAATCAAAGGTCAAAGATTCGGTCCTTTTTTCATGGGTGAAAAAGACGGGTGTTTTTTCATAAAAAACATTCTTAATAAGGACGAACATAAAGCACTCATGAAAAACCTTGCTAATTTACATGGGAAATATCCAGTAGATATCAAAGCAGCAGGTAAAGAAGTAGAAAACATAATATCTAAATATAACCCATTAGACATAATTGCAAATATGATAATCACTAATTTATTTTATGATCCTGAAACCTATAAAGAGTATTCTTTCGAAGGGCGACAAGCCTTTGTTGAATATATCAGTTTATTATGTTTAAAAAAAACATATCATAGAGGAAAAGAAGTTCCGGTTACTGGAAAAGAAGTAAATGAAATCCATCAGCACTTGGATAAGATATTCCGATTCACATTGTGGTTTTATGCAACAGAGTACATTAATCTTAATAGCTCGCAACCGCTTACAGCGCTTGAAAAACTTAGGTGGGAAGCAATATCAAGATTTCTAAATGTTCGTTACCCTGGCTATTTCCACCATCTCGAAGAATTGCTATTGAATCTGTTTCAGATTAAGAGTACTGCTGAATGGATGCAAAAAAACATAGGATTTTCAATAGAATGTGCTATCCAATGTACTCATTCAATAATGGATTTGATGAACAACAAAATACAAAAAAAGAAAGAATTGATTGAGGAAGAAATTACGAAAATATCTAATAACTTGAAGCACTATAATTCTTCTAATGTTACAGAAACTAATAAATGTAAAGAAATGTTGAGTTATTTAAGTACTCTACCAATGCATAAACAAGAAGATGAATTAAAAAAATATTCTATATATCTTCTTTTTCAAAATCTTGGAGCGACTTTTTCGTTCACAGGATACGAATTAACCTCAATTAGCAAATGCAAATCGACAAATGTTAGTAGTTTTTTAGATTTATTCACTATAAATTTTGGGGAAGTAGATAGAAACTTCTATATGCCTGAGCCTGTACATTTAATGCAAAGAAAATCCATAATAAAGCATCCCACAGGTTTTTTATGTCCTTCTCCACAATTGCTTTTTTGGGCTCTAAAACCGAGAATTGAAGAAAAAATGAAACAAGATATACAATTCTGGCACAACTACGAGAACCATAGACATGACTTTTTATTACAAGAATCATTGAGATTATTTAAAACCATTTTTCATTCGAAAGCAACTATTTATCAAAAACTGAAGTACAAAGAGAATGAATTAGATGGCCTTGTTATTTTTGATCGTACTTGCCTTTTGATTGAAGTTAAAGGTGGAGAATTGACACCACGTTCTAAAAAAGGCTTTTTTGACCGCATAAAGAGGGATGTTGACTCGTTAATAACGGAAGCTCATGAACAAACCTTGAAGGCAAAAAATTATATTAAGGATAACCAACGCCCAATATTCAAGCAAGGACATGAATTATGGAAGTTTCCCAAAAAGAATATTGATAAATTTATACTCGTTACAGTAACCCTAGAACCTTTAGATGTGTTTATCACTAATATCTCTCAACTGAAAAATATAGGATTTCTTACTGACAATGATCTACCATGGGCTGTATCCTATTTGGATTTAAAAGTCATCTCTGAACTGGTAGAGTTTCCCACTCAATTGCTGCATTACTTAAAACGGCGATTACGCATTAATGAACTAGGCAACATTGAAGCTCATGATGAATTAGATTGGTTTATGTGCTACCTTACAGAAGGGCTTTATTTTGAAAACAAACCTCATGTTGATAACTCCTACCAATTGCTTACCTATACTACCGAATTAGACGATTTTTATCTTTATCAAACGGGTCAGAGAAAAACACCCGCACCGAAACCTCGGCAGGAAATGCCAACCGCATTCAAACAACTGATCTTAATACTTGAAGAAAAAGGTGGTAATTATTATACTGAGGTCATACAAGCATTATTAGATATGAATGATACGGCAAGAAACCAATTCATTGAAATGTATACTAATGCTAGCTGTAGTGCCAAAAAAGATAATAGAATCCATGACTTTACGATGACAATCGGAAACGGGAAAACAGGATTCACATGGTTTGTTGTACGTGATAGTATCTGTGATAAATATATCAAGCGGTTACAATATTATTCAAAAATCAAGAAATACCAGTTAAAAGCAGACAAATGGTGTAGTTTTCTTACGGTCACAGATCATTCAGATGACATTATCCATGGATGGCTCTACAATTCTGATCCATGGCAATATGATTCAACTATGGAAACAGAATTACGCATCTTTCAAGAAATGAAAGCTAATAGAGCATCTACAGACAAAAAGAAGATTAGGAGAAATGATCCCTGCCCCTGTGGTAGTGGACTGAAATATAAAAAATGCTGTGGACGTATAAAGCTATAGATATTCAATATTTTTACAACCTTTAGTACTAATTGACAATAGTCTTCAAATTGCTATTATACACCAGGAACGAAACATCGAGAAGGTATGGTGGTCTGAGGTTGTGCGTATTTACATTCCCTGCGCCCTCCTAAGGCTTCTATGCCTTTTTATTTTAGGAAACCATTGAATCTCTTGACTTTTCTGGATTTTGGGGCATAATGATATGATTGCATTGAGGAGATTTAAGCAAGTAAGGTAAGCATGTTGAAAAATAAACTAATCAAGGAATTGGAAACAAATTCCCGCTTAACCAATGGTAATTTACAGATTATTGCTTGTGCGGGATCGGGAAAAACTGAGTTTGTCTCAACCCGTGTTGCTTATCTTGTGGCTGAAAATTTGGCAAAGCCAGAAAATATATTAGCGTTCACCTTCACAGAGAAAGCGGCTGAAGAACTGAAGTTTCGCATCCGGAGTAAAATCAGAGAATTGATTGGTCACCAACCCGATATTGGTGATATGTACGTCGGTACTATTCATAGCTTTTGTTTCGAATTATTAAAAGAATATGTCCCTGGATTTCGAGGATACGATGTGCTTGAAGAAGGTAAGCGATACGCATTTATGAGTTCTATCCGTAAAGAATTGAATTTTTCTTACTTGCTGAATTGGTTAGAAAAACATAGAGGACGAAAGCCATATGGTATGACCAAACAAAGTTGGATAACAAATACGTTAATCCGTGGAATTGACATAGTGCGAGAAGAAATGATACCACCAACAGAAATATCAGCATGCCGGGGATTTTTTGAAGCATTGCAGGCTTATGACAAGAAACTTCACGAAAAGCGCCTCTTGGATTTCAGCAGTATGATGTCGCTTGCTGTTGATAAGCTCGAAAATAACAGAGCCATACGTGCTGAGGTTAAAAGAAAATTTACTCACATAACTGTCGATGAATATCAAGATATAAATCCTATTCAAGAAAAGTTGATTAAACTAATAGCTGGTAACAGTAGTAATCTCTGTGTTGTCGGTGATGACGATCAATCAATTTATCAGTGGCGTGGTTCAACGATTGAGAACATAATAACTTTTAAGAAAAGATACAAAAATGTTTTTCCCTATCCACTTTCAACTAACTATCGTTCAACAGATGGCATAATTAATCTTAGCAATAATCTTATTATACAAAATAACCGCAGACTAAAGAAATCAATGAAGCCATCAAGGGCGAAAATAGACGCCGGGGATATTTACAAAGTTGAGTTTCAGGATCGAAAGGATGAGATAGAATTTATTGTAGATAAAATTAAGGAACTAATTGGAACAGCGTGGGTTGAAAGAAATGGTAGTATCCGTGGATTAGCCTATTCAGATTTTGCGATATTTTTCCGTTCCGTAAGATATGATGCCAAGTCCTATTTAGAAGCATTAGATAAGGATAAAATTCCGTATGCTGTTTCTGGTGTTGGTGGTCTTTTTGAAACATCTGAAGTTGATGTAATTTTTAGTATATTTGCATACTTGGGTGATTTTGAAAAGATATGGATAACTGCCAGCAGTTTCGGTCTTCCTGATGAGAATACTATTTATCACAGCGCTAAGGATCACTTTCTTTTGCCGACTAAAAATCAGTTTGTCCGAGCTTTGAAAGAAATGAAGGCAAGCGTCAAAAAGAAAACGCGGATTTCTCTGCAATCTTTGTATGCAGATATTCTTATAATGTTGGGTTTGTCACATGAAGCATTCCATAATGTTGAACACGAGACTCAAATGTACAATTTGGGTAGGCTGAGTCAAGCAATTTCAGACTATGAAGGTATCAGAACTTATTGTACACCAAAAGATATAAAGAGATTTTGTTGGTTTATAATCCATTATGCGCAGGGTTCCTACGATGCTGGTGCTGGAGAAGATCCTACCCGCGTCATAAATGCAGTTCAAGTAATGACATTACATGCTACAAAAGGCTTGGGATTTCCTGTTGTTTTCATGCCATACTGTATAGAGCGGAGTCCACAGGTAACAACCGCAGGTTTTCTTGATCCAGACAAATTTGATTTCGAAAGGTACGCAGGTAGTACAGAAGATGAACGAAGACTATTCTATGTAGGGTTAACCAGATCCAAGAAGTTTCTGTTTGTGACCACTTCAATAGATCCGGGCCCACATAAAAGAAAAAAGACACCATCCGAATTTTTCAATGAGCTGGAAGACAAATACTGTATTACAAAACCAATTTCAGATCCAACAAAACGCAGAAAAAAGAAACCTCAACCATCTGTCGAAGATTATCGGTTCCCCACTAATTACTCAGAACTTAGCGATTATATCCGCTGTGAATATGATTACAAAATGCGCTACATTTATGGATTCAACCCAATTATCGTGCAAGCACTTGGTTACGGCAAACAGATCCATAATATTCTAAATCTGTTGCATAAAAATGCACAAAAAACAGGTGGAGTTCCTTCTGAGGAAGAAGCTGCCGAGATATTGAAAGAATACTTTTATTTACGATATGCGGCAAGAGAACAGGAAAAAACGCTGAAAAGAAGCGCATTACGAAGTACACTACGTTATCTTGAAATGTGGAGGGAAGATTTTACATTATCAGTAAAATCAGAGCGTTCCTTTGAAATGGATTTAGATAATGCCTTGGTTAATGGTACTATTGACTTACTAAAACGAAAGAATACAAAAGAAAACATTCTTGAGATAATTGACTTTAAGACCGGCAACGAGAGAAAAGCTGATGAAGAATTGACTCTCCAAGTGCAACTTTACACGATTGCTGCCCGGGATGCTCTAAAATTAAATGTGGAGAAAGCTTATGTTCATTTCTTAGACGAAGAAAAACAGCAGCGTGTAGAGATACTAACTACTCCTAAACAGTTAGATTTGGCAATGCAGACCATATCTGATGCCATTAAAGGTATAACTACACGTCGGTTCAATCGAAATCCTAGGAATGTTAAAATCTGCAATGGCTGTGATTGGAATAAAATATGTCCAAAAAAGAAAAAATAAAGAAGGACTACGAAGGTCACAGAGAACGGCTCCGAAAGCGATTTGAAAATTCTGGCCTTAAGGCATTTCACGACTATGAAGTGCTTGAGTTACTTCTTTCTTTCGTCCTGCCTTATAAGGACACTAAACCGATTGCCAGAAATCTGCTTCGAGAATTCAAGAATCTACACGGCGTATTGAATGCCGATTTAAGAGAATTGCAAAAAACTATAGGCATTAAAGAAAGATCATCTCAATTTCTAAAGGTATTGCGTGCAACAATTGGATATTATTTTGAACAAAAGGCAGAAAATGAAGAAATCCAGTTTACGAAGTTAGACGATTTGATAGACTATTGCAAAGCATTAATTGGCGGCAAAAAAAATGAGGTTGTGCGCGTACTTTACCTGAATAGCAAAAATAAGCTTATTCAATCAGAAAATTTGAGCGAAGGAACAGTCTCAGAAGCAGTAGCTTTTCCACGTAAAATTGTGGAAGGAGCCTTGAAACATCACGCTACTACTGTAATTATAGCGCACAATCATCCGGGAGGTTCACCTGAACCGTCAGCGAAAGACAATGCTGTAACACAGCAAATCAAGAGTGCCTTGCAAACTGTGAATATCAATCTACAAGAACATTTAATTATCACAGATGAAGGATTTTATAGTTATCGGAAAAATGGAATTTTAGACTAAGGAGAGATAGAATGAGCGAAGAAAAATTTGAAAATTTACCAACTGGTCTTTATTGGAAGAATAAGAAAACCGAAGTGGAAAAAACAGTTCTGCCTTTCCAAACAATAGAAACGATTAATGAAAGCCGAGCGACACGAGAAAAAGAAAAAAGTATGCCGCTTCTTAAAGATGTAAGAACAAAATCTGAAACCACATGGTATAATCGACTTGTATGGGGTGATAACAAATACATTATGGCTTCTCTTTTAGAAGAATTTGCCGGCAAAATTGATCTAATATATATCGACCCGCCATTTGCCACTGGAGCAAATTTTAGTGTAAAAATTGAAGTGGGTGATGTCAAATGGGTAAAAGAACCTTCAGCAATAGAAGAGAAAGCATATCGGGACACTTGGGGGGAAAGTTTAGATTCATATTTACAAATGATGTATGAGAGGTTAGTGTTGATGAGAGAATTATTAGCAGACAATGGGACAATTTTTGTTCATCTTGACTATAGAGTTGCTCACTACATTAAAATAGCATTAGATGAGATATTTGGATACAACAACCTTCGCAATGAAATAGTCTGGAAAAGATCTCATGGCATAACTGGCGTTGAAGGTGGAATGCGTCAATTCGCTAGATTACACGATACTATACTTTGCTATAAGAAAGGAGAAACAGGGATCTTCAATCCAGAGTATACGCCATATTCTGCAAATACTTTAAAAATGTATCAATATGAAGATGAAAAAGGACAATTCAGATTGCAAATTTTGCGTAATTATTCAGAAAAAACAATTAAACGGTTAAAACATGAAGGTAGAATTTACGAAGACAAGAGAGGTAAGCTGCATTTAAAGCAGTACCTATCCGATAAGAAAGGTGTGTTAATGAGTGATGTTTGGGTTGATATACCATACATCCAAAGGTCAAGTTATGAGAACTTGAAGTATCCTACCCAAAAACCTGAGGTTCTTTTAGAGAGAATAATAAAGAGTACTTCCAAAAAGAATGATCTCATTGTTGATTTCTTTTGTGGTTCAGGTACAACTGCTGCTGTTGCAGAGAAATTAGGTCGACGATGGATTGTGGCTGATTTAAGTCGCTTTGCTATACACACAACCCGCAAAAGACTGTTAGACATTGCAGGATGCAAGCCATTTGTCGTGCAGAATTTGGGCAAATATGAACGACAATACTGGCAGGACGTAGCCTTTAAGAAACGTGGTGTGGAACAGCTGCCAGTTTACGAGTATATTAAATTTATATTAAAGCTCTACAATGCTGAATCCATTAGTGGTATGTTATACATCCATGGCAAGAAGGGGAAACGTCTAGTACATGTTGGTGCTGTAGATTCACCTGTAACTTTATCTGAAATACAAGATGCAATAAGCGAGGTCAAAAAATCCAACCAAAATGCCTTAGATATTCTTGGTTGGGAATGGGAAATGGGATTACATGATGTTGTTGAGAAAGAGGCAAAATCCAGTGGTGTAAAATTGAGATTGTTTAATATACCGCGAGATGTAATGGATCCAAGAGCAGTGGAAAAGGGAGATATCACCTTCTATGAATTGGCATATTTAGAAGCAGAGGTAAAAATAAATAGATATAGCGAATTTGTTGTTAAATTGACAGACTTTGCTATTCCAAATCTTGATTTGATTCCGGAAGAAGTGCGGTCAAAAATCAAAAAATGGTCTGATTACATTGATTACTGGGCAGTGGATTGGAACTGGCATGAAGACACGTTCCATAATATGTGGCAGTCTTATCGAACTCGCAAAGAGCGTAAACTTGAGTTAAAATCTGATGGTCATAAGTATGAATCAAAGGAAAAACGTCGCATTATGATTAAAGTGATCGATATATTTGGTAATGATACTACAAAACTATTGGAGATAAAGTCATAATGAGAAAGAAATTCAAAGCAAAATATCCTAAACCCCGGCCCATTATTGTATTGGAGCAAAGACTGCCAGAAGTTCCAAATCGTGATGCTTATTCATTACCAACACAACATCTAGTCAAAGATGGAAAGGGTGGATATTTTGTAAAGAATTACCGCCGACCAAGTAAGACTCTATTAGTGAATCAGATACGAAAGGATGTAGATAAATGGCGTGACAACGGCTACAAAACGCCTACGGGTATCTCTGACACATCCTTACGTTTACTAGAATGGTGGTTTGACGAAACACACCATTATGCAGATGGACTTGAATTCAAATATTATTTCGCTCAGAGAGAAGCAATTGAGACTGTTATTTTCTTATATGAAGTAAAGAAACTTAAAAATGCGGCTGACCTTGTTTTCCGTTTCATGGATCCAGAAGCATATAAAGATGATTTGTTCACCACGCGAAAGAAGATTGAAGAAACAGCACGAGACAAGCGTATCCTGACACGGGTTGTTCCGGAAACAGGTCTTGTTGCTCAGCAGGAGCTTCCTCAACCTGACCATTACCGCTATGCAATAAAAATGGCTACCGGGTCAGGGAAAACACTTGTTATGGCAATGGCTGTGGTTTGGTCTTACTTCCATAAAAAATTCGAAAAAGGCTCATCTTTAAGTAAATCATTTTTAATAATTGCTCCCAACATTATTGTTTTTGAAAGACTAAAAGAAGATTTTGAAAATGGCAAGGTATTTCATGATTGGGATTTGATTCCACATGAATGGAAACATGACTGGCAGATGACATTTATAATGCGTGGAGAATCACGAAAAACTTCTACAGAAGGAACACTATATTTGACTAACATTCATCAGTTATATGAAGGGCGAGAGGGCAGTGGAGAAAATGACCCAGTCAATCGCCTGTTAGGACCTAAACCGAAAGATTCCACGGGTTCGTGGCAAGAAGATATGTTGGGTAGAATTAAGGAACACAAAGATCTATTTATAATTAACGATGAAGCCCATCATGTTCACGATACCGAGTTAGAGTGGTATAAGGTTATCTTGAATCTTCAAAAAAATTTGAAAGAAACCTATAGTAGTAGGCTTTCTCTACAATTAGATTTTACTGCTACGCCCAAAGATCAGAATGGCACATTTTTTCCGTGGATTCTATGCGACTACCCATTAGCACAGGCAATTGAAGATCGTATTGTGAAAGCGCCACTGATTGTTCATCAGACAGATAAAGCCGATCCTGAAAAATATTCTCGGGCAAGTGTGGCATATGCAGACTGGATAAATATCGCAATTTCGCGATGGAAAGAACATTATACAGCCTACAGTAAAGTTGGCTCTAAGCCAGTTCTCTTTATTATGGCGGAAAACACAAAGGATGCTGATGACATCTATGCTTCATTAAAACAAAAGGCAGAATTTAAAAGAGAAGAGCGTTTACTTCTGATTCATACCAAGAAAACCGGCGAAGTAACTGAGAAGCATTTAGACAAAGCACGTGAAGCAGCACGGTCTATCGATTTACCAAACAACAAAATTAGAGCGATAGTCAGTGTCTTGATGCTTCGCGAAGGATGGGATGTCCGAAATGTATCTGTGGTTTTGGGACTTAGACCATTCACCGCAAAAGCAAATATATTACCCGAACAGTCAGTTGGCCGTGGTCTACGCTTGATGAAGAATGTTGGTCCAGACTATACCCAGATAGTCGAGATTATCGGCACTAAAAAGTTTGAAGAATTTGTCAAAGGGCTTGAAGTAGAGGGGGTCGGCGTTGGCGTCACAAAAGAACCACCACCATTAGGTGTGCATATTTATCCAATGAAAATCAAAGCTAAATACGATATTGAAATACCCATTCTTACACCCACTCACACCCGTGAATTCAATGCTCTAGATACATCAATCCTTAAAGGACTACAATCTAATCCAAGAGGTCTCAAATTGATTACTGTAAAGACAAAAGAGGTTTCGTTGGTGGAAACTGTAACAGAGAAAGTAGTTGCACAGAAGCAAGTAACAATTAATACCGGCTTGCCTGAAATAAACGAAATTTTGAGTCATCTAACTACTCGTGTTTGTAAAGAAGCACGGATTGATGGACAGTTTGCAGTAGTTTATCCTCTCGTAAAAAAATATATTAGGGAGATTTTCTTTGGTCAGAAGATAGATATGGAACACGAAAATATTCGCCGTCTTCTTACAGATGCCCGAAATGTCAATGAAATTGTTTCGACCTTGACGAAAAAAATAGGAAAGCTTAGTATTACTAAGACTATTTCAAAATTGAAATCAGAACCTTTATGTTTATTAGAAATTGACGGTTTTTATTGGCGACGGGATTGGACTGAGTTAGATAAAACAGTTTTCAATATAACGCCGTGTTTTAATGATTTTGAAAAACACTTTGCCAAGTTTTTAGATGAAGCAAATGATATTACTAAGTTTGCTAAACTAGCTGAAACCTATACCAAATTTTCAATTGAATATTTGAACAGCAAAGGCGCAATCGCCTACTACTATCCAGATTTTGTTGCTGAACAGAAAAAAATCGATGGCTCAATCACAATGTGGCTCATTGAAACCAAGGGATGGGAACACGCTGATATTCTATTAAAAGACGCCAGGGCTTCAGAGTGGTGCAAAGATGCATCAAAACTAACTGGAGTCAAATGGCAATATTTGAAAGTTAAGTATACCGATTATATGGCACTAACAAGTAATTTAACGAAATTTCCATCAGGGAGTTTCAAAGAATTCTTTTCTTTATTAAATAAACAAAAAAAGCTTGATCTATGAAATAAGGAGGAAAAATGGGATTGTATGAAGCTGCAGAAGGTAGTGTAACAGAAGGTTACTTCATTTTGAAAAAGCGAGGTGGGAACATCCCTCCTGCGTGGATTGATCGAGCTAAAAAATAGGGGACGGGGGTTGACTTTGTGACAATATGATGAAATACGAGGCAAAAAAAATGATACTAACAAAAAGGAAGGATTTGGGGTCAAATCTCAACAGGCTGACCGAGAATGTCGAAATTTCTTGGAGTAGAGCCTTCAGGCTCGTTAAATGTAATTAAATTTCGACATATTTTCACGGGCGTAAACGCCCTACTCCTAATTCTCGGTCAACCTGTCAACATTCAACATTTTTTTCTCAAGTACGGCCTATAGTCGGATTTTAAAATGTGAAATGAGCAAAGCGGTTTTGACATAATCTACTATGGAATTCTTGTGAATTGGACTGAATATTGGGCAATGGACTACTCGTTCGTGGTGCGGTACTTGAGGAATTGTCAAAATGTCAAGTCGAAGATATCGAGTTTATCGAGATGCAT
>JAUVZL010000044.1 GCA_030602565.1 Candidatus Stahliibacteriota bacterium | reverse complement strand
GATTGATGTAGATTCCCAAAACCAACCTCATATTAGTTATTTTCGTATGGGAACTAACTTATGGTATGCAAAGAAAATTGACAGTGTCTGGTATTGTGAAGAGGTTGACCACACAAACTATGCAAGCTGGTGGACGACTTCGATCTGTATTGGCCCTGATGATTTACCAGGTATTGCCTATAAAGACCCAAATTCGTATGAAGTTAAATATGCCTATTATAATGGAATTTCCTGGCATATTGACATTGTTGATTCTTTTGGCGGTGCTGTCGGAACTCAGAAGGCACTGGATATTGATTCAATGGGCAAACCATATCTTATCTATGAGGGGGGCTATAATGATTACCTTGCCTATAAAGATACGGGTGCCTGGCACAAAGAAATATTACCCCTTACACCTTTGGTTACAAATGGATGCAGTGGTGCCTTGCGCATTAGTCGAGATGGCACAATCCACATTGCAAGACTTGCCACTGATGATGTCTACACCTATCGTGAAATCCATTACATCTATGGCACACCAGAAGGAATTGAGGAAGAATCGCACATTACAAACCCTGCATCTAATATCCCAAGTCTTGAGGTTTATCCAAATCCATTTTTAAAGCTGACAAATATCAAATTCCAAACTCCAAGAGCCAAGAGCCAAGTCACAATGAGTATTTATGATGCTTTAGGAAGAGTGGTAAAAGATTTTTCACTGCCTACTGCGTACTCCTTACTGCATACTGAAGTTTCTTGGAACGGTGTTGATAACACGGGACAGAAACTTTCCAGTGGTGTCTATTTCTGTTGCTTAGAGGTTGATGATTTTATCACAATAAGAAAAATAATAAAATTGAAATAGTAATTCTCATTTTTCCTCTTCTTCAATTCTTCGTTTCACCGTTTCCCAATCACTTAATTACTGAATAACTTAATAACTAAATGACTTATCTTGTATTGACTTCGTATACCTTGTGAATATCATATAGACCATGATTAATGACATCCGGGTAAGAGGTGCACGAGTCCATAATTTAAAGAATATTGATATTACAATACCGCGCAATAAATTCGTTGTGATCACGGGTATTTCTGGATCTGGCAAATCATCGCTCGCCTTTGACACGCTTTACGCAGAAGGCCAGCGCCGCTATGTTGAGTCACTTTCTGCCTATGCTCGTCAATTCCTGGGCATGATGGATAAACCCGACGTCGACGAAATAACCGGTCTTTCGCCAGCGATTGCTATTCAACAGCGTAGCGCTTCAAAAAACCCGCGCTCCACAGTCGGTACGGTCACTGAGATTTACGATTACCTACGGGTGCTCTTTGCTCGCATCGGTACCCCCTACTGCCATAAATGCGGTCGCCGAATTCAATCCCAGACAACTGACCAGATAGTCGACGCGATTATGGCTTTGTCAATCAATTCAAGGATCGAAGTATTAGCACCAGTGGTGCGTGGTCGTAAAGGCGAATACAAAGAATTTATCACCCGGCTTAAACGGCGTGGTTATGTAAGAGCCATGGTCGATGGAAAAATCTACGAAATCGAAAAAATCCCTCCACTTGAACGTTATAAGAAGCACGATATAGAAATCGTTATTGACCGCATTGTTATGAAGGATGGTATTAGGAAGCGACTTGCTGACTCAGTTGAAATCGGTTTGAAAGAAGCTAATGGCATCCTATTAGTTATTGTCAACGGCAAGGAAACCATAACCTTTAGCCAGAAACTTGCTTGTATGCACTGTTCCGTAAGTTATCCAGAAATCGCGCCGCGCATGTTCAGTTTTAACTCACCTTATGGCGCGTGTACAGCCTGTGATGGTCTGGGTACAAAAATGGAAATAGACCCTGATAAGGTCATCCCAAATCAGAAATTGTCCCTTAATCAAGGTGCCATAGCACACTACGGCATGCACAGCAACTGGCGTCGCTCCAAACTCATGGGACTCGCTGAGGAGATGAAATTCAGCCTTGATATACCGTTTCACAAACTGGGGGCAAAAGCGAGAAACGCTATTCTTTATGGCGATAACATACAGATAACTGTAAAGTACGTGCGTACCGATGGTACAGGTCGCGGCGAATTTGAAGAATATTTTGAGGGTGTAGTGCCAGAACTGATGCGCCGTTATCACGAAACCACATCTGTGGCAATTCGTCAATACATCGAAGATTTCATGACCATTACAAAGTGTCCTTTATGCCACGGCGCGCGCTTAAGACCAGAAAGTCTGGCAATTAAAATTGGTCACAAGAATATCGCTCAGGTCACTGAGCTATCAATAAAAAGTGGCTATGAATATTTCCAGAACCTGAAATTGTCATTGACCGAACAAAAAATCGCCGGTGAAATGATAAAGGAGATCAAAAGACGCTTGAAGTTCCTCATCGCGGTCGGTCTTGACTATCTCACCTTAGACCGGCCTACAGAAACTTTGGCTGGAGGTGAAGAGCAGCGTGTGCGCCTTGCCACCCAGATCGGCTCAGGACTCGTTGGCGTGCTCTATATACTCGATGAACCTTCAATTGGACTCCATCAACGAGACAATATAAGGTTGCTCAATACATTAAAAGCACTGCGCGACCTCGGCAACACTGTACTCGTTGTTGAACATGATGCAGAAACAATCCTCAGTGCTGATCATATTATTGACCTGGGTCCAGGAGCTGGTGAACAGGGCGGTCATGTAGTTGCTACCGGTACACCAGACCAGATTTCCCGAACCAGGAAATCGATAACTGGCAAGTATCTCTCGGGTAAGAGAAAAATTGAAGTACCCGAGCAACGCCGACCAAGGTCGGCGCGTAGCCTTATCATAAAGGGCGCTCAGGCAAATAACTTAAAGTCAATCGATGCTGAAATCCCTTTGGGGTTGTTTGTTGTCATAACCGGGGTCTCTGGTTCTGGTAAATCAACGCTCATTGTCGACACCCTGTATCGCGCCCTGGCACAAAGGTTCTATTATAGCAAGTATCCAGCCGGACAACACAAAGAAATCAAAGGGTTGGAATATATCGATAAAGTCGTAAACATAGATCAATCACCAATCGGTCGAACACCACGCTCAAACGCAGCAACCTATACGAGCGCGTGGACACCGATACGCGAACTGTTTGCGCAATTACCCGCATCAAAGGTGCGCGGCTATAAACCTGGAAGGTTTTCCTTCAATGTACCTGGTGGTAGATGTGAACAATGTGAGGGTGATGGCGTACTGCGCATTGAAATGCATTTCTTGCCTGATGTTCACATTACCTGTGATGCCTGTCATGGTAAACGTTTTAATCGAGAGACTTTGGATATCAAATATAAGGGGAAAAATATCAGTAATGTCCTGAATATATCAGTAAATGAGGCGCTTGAGTTCTTTCAAAATATCCCTAGAATCAAAAGAAAATTCAAACTCCTGCACGATGTAGGTTTGGGCTATATCAAGCTTGGACAATCTGCAACGACGTTATCAGGTGGCGAAGCGCAGCGTATAAAATTGTCAAAAGAGTTGAGCAAAATCGCCACTGGCAAAACCCTATATCTCCTTGATGAACCTACAACCGGACTCCATTTTGAAGATGTCAAACTCCTTTTGCACGTTTTGAACCGATTGGTTGACAAAGGCAATACGGTAATCGTTATTGAACATAACTTAGAGGTCATAAAGTGCGCCGACTGGATTATCGACCTTGGACCTGAGGGGGGTGATCATGGCGGCGAGATCGTGTGTCAAGGAACCCCTGAACATATAGTTTCTGTAATAAAATCATACACTGGCAAATTCCTGAGAAGAATGGTGCCCGGATAGGATGTTAGGCTAACAGGTTGACCGAGAACTAGGAAATTTGTAGGAGTAGAGCCTTTAGGCTCGTTAACGGACGTAAACGCCCTACTCCCTATTCTCGATCTGCCTGTCAAAATTTGAGTCCATTGAGCACAATTTTTGTGCACTAATCACGGATTCTATGCATTAAAATACTTTTTACCTCGAAATTACATTGATTTTCCTGGCACATTTCTTGCATTTAGAATAAGCAATTGTGCTTTGTGCACATTTTAGGTATTTTAGGTATTTAGGTATTTAGGCATTTAGGCATTTAGGCATTTAGGCATTTAGGCATTTAGGTATTTAGGCATTTAGGTATTTGGTCTTTTCTAGGAGGTAATATGCAAAGCATAGGTCTGATCTTCATGATTTGCCAGCTGACTTATCTGGGTAATTTTGACATGAGTGCCAATTATATACGCATCAGCCCTAAACAAAGAGAAGATGAAACGCTGTTACATGACAGGACTACTATTGGTGCTTTTGTCGGTCCGATTGTTAAATTCACTGAGATCAATGATGATTTTGCGGTTCTTGTCGGCGGTCGCGGTGGACTGATCATAAATCACGCCTTTATTATCGGAGCTGGTGGTTATGGTCTGGTAAATGATATCATGGTTGATAATATACCGCCCCGCCAAGACTATTTCCTGGAATTTGGTTATGGTGGACTGGTCTTAGAATACATATTGCGCCCAAGAAAACTCCTTCATCTCAGTGTACACACGCTCATTGGTGGCGGTAGTCTCTGCTATCGCGATAACTGGTATGAACATTGGGATGATGATGCCTTTTTTGTTGCTGAACCAGGTTTGGATTTGATGTTGAATGTAACAAAGTGTTTTCGGATCGGTATCGGAGGTTCTTATCGCTATATTGCTGGCATAGGTTTGGACGGGCTCACAAATAAGGATGTGAGCGGCGCAACTGCTGGATTAACATTTAAATTCGGTAGGTTCTAAGCGCTAATCGCCTGGCTGATTTTTTGATTATTTAATATAGACTATTCGTTCTGTTACACTGCTGTCCCCGTATTTAAGACGGATAAAGTAAACACCTGCGGGCAGTGTGTTGCCTCTGTTATTAGTAGCATCCCAAGAAATTTGGTTGAATGTTTTAATAGTTAAGTTTTTAACTATGTAACCACATGCAGTATAGATGTCTAATTGGATAGGAAGAGGTTCTGTCAAAGCATCTACAGTCTGGCATCGGATAGTTATCTTTTCTGAAAATGGACTCGGTCTGCATTCTAATGATAATTTATTAAAACTTCTTAAAACAAATGTCTCCGAAATGCCTGTCTGCTCAATGATAACTTTATGCCGATTTCCATCAGCCGCAAGAAGAGTGTCACTTGCATCATATGCATCAATCCTAACTCTTAAACTATCACAAGAAGTATTAGGCACAAGCCAGGGATAATTGCCCGTATTTGGTGTTGATGCTGCAATTGTATCCTAGGTTTGACAATTATTTAGGCTGTAATAAAGTCCGATGTGGTCTATATCATTACCAGTATATTCCCAGGTAATGTTCCATATTTCATTTCCCTGAAGATGTTCGCCATCAACGGGTGATGTGAGAAAAACATTATTTGAATCATAACCATTGGGTACTAATGTAATTACCCATACATTTCCAGATAATGGCGCATAAAACCAATAAATCAGAGAATCAAAAGGGCTGTGTCCAGCAATAAGACTATCCTGTGTATAGCCAAAGGCAGTGCCAGATAGGCAAGGACCGCTACCATTAATGTTCAACCACAGGCAAGGCCTTCCCGCATCGAGTTCATTTGTAATCCATGGCCAAAGATAATTGTTCCCAGGACCTCCTTGCGGACTACATTCAGAACTGAAATTATAGCCATTGATAGTATTGGCGACTGTAACCTGACCCGGGGCAATATTGGAAATATAAGTCCCACCAGTCGTTGTATCAGTCCCCATTGCAATTGCTAATTCCTGCTGGACATTGGGCACATTCTCAATAATTGAGTCTAACATTATGTCGTAGCGGTCATAATAGTAATCAATTAACCTGCCATAGCCTCGTGAATCCCAATATCCAAAAAGCATTGCTGAAATAGTGGGCATACTGCCATAACTATAATAATAAAAGGGCACACTATCTATCATTATCGTGTCTTGAGGATTCCTCTGAGAATCAAATGGTAAAAATAGAGTAAAGATTAAGAATGATGTCATTATCTTATAATATGAAAATTAGAGGTATTGTCAAGTAAAATCTTTATTTGGGGGATTGACATTCTTAATTTTTTGTTTATAATGTAGATAGGGTAGCAGATGAAATTTGCCCTTCTATTTCTATTATTTTTTCTAATAACCCCTGGCTATTCACGGCCAGAGGATACTTTAATACAATGGGAGCCAGAAACGTTGCTTGTGCCCGGACCATCAGAAAACTTTTCTCCGGAATTAACTGCACAAGGTCATTCTCTCTATTTAGTATGGGAGGTAATGTTTAGTGTTGTGAAATTTATGAAGAGCATGGATGAGGGGAACACCTGGACAGAGCCAATGATTATTGGTGATACCCTTGCCGGGCAAAGTCCTCATATCAAGGTATGGGACAATAATATTCATTGTGTCTGGTATACATATACCCATTCAGGCGGTCTTGACAGTACTTGTTATCGCAAGAGTACTAACCAAGGGGCAACCTGGGATTCTATTAAGTTTCTTGGCGGAACCTATCATCTTACCGGAATTGAGGTTTTTGCGGATACGATATTTGTTTTAAGATTTATTACGGATACAATTCCTTATGTTACCTATATTATTCGCAGCACTGATGGAGGTAATACCTGGTCGCCACCAAGTTATGTTGTCGAGGTTGGTTTTGGCTGGGAAAACCCTATTGTCTATAATCAGGGCGTGCTCCATGTGGTGGTGATGACTAATCTATGGCAACCAGATGGTATCTTTTATGTGCGTAGCACCGACCTTGGTGAGACCTGGTCAGACACCTTGCGACTTTCTGGCCTGAACTGTTATCTTCCCAAACAGCCAAAGATTGTCAAGAATGACCAGGGTGTATTGTTTGTTGCCTGGCCTGATAGTCGCTGTGCTGGCTGGGGAGATAATATATACTTAAGCAAGAGCACTGATAATGGCATTACCTGGTCTCCAGAGATTCTGGTTAGTAATACAGGTAATGTCTCCCATGATCATTGCTTTTGCACCAATAATCAGGACCTCTATTTTGTCTGGCCCAGAAGTTATCAGGCACTGGATTTTAGGATGAGCATGGACCAGGGTGAAACATGGCAAAATGTTGAGACACTTTGCTCTAATGATCTCCAAGGTCCAACAATTGCATCTACATTTGATAAAGTTCATGTTATCTGGCATGATATGAGGATTCCAAATTATCATTGCTTCTATTATCGCCGTGGTATCAGATCTACTGGCATACAGGAACAAAACCCAAGAGAAACAAAATATTATTTTAGTGTTGAACCAACTGTTTGTCAGGATAAGATTGTTCTAACCTACAACTTTTCAGAAGAATTGGTCAATAAAGCAAAGATACTATTCGTTGATGCCTCAGGAAGGGAAATGGAAAAAATTTCTTTTAGAAAGGGTAAAAATAGGATAGTGTATGATACCCGTAGAATTATTCCGGGTGTTTATTTTTTGGTTTTTCAGGCAGGTGAAAAGATGCAGGTAAAGAAAATCATTATTGTGAAATAAACCCTGTAGGACTCCGCCACAAATGGCGAGGAGTTCCAACGGGGTAAAGGAGGATAAAATGAACAAATATTTGAAGATAATCATTCTAACAATGCTATTAATCGTTGTTAGAGGAAATAGTGAAGGCTGGCACTTAGATGTGGTGCCCTATTTTATTGGGCCGGTCAATGACATTGGTATAGGTTATGACCCTGACCAAAGTTATCAGCCAGTCATTTATCTGACTCAGGGCTGGCAGTTTTTATCGCCCCTCAAGTCTACAGACGAGGGCGTTACCTGGACCGAAATGCCGCACGGCTATTCAGGTATCGTTGACGACCGCTGTGTAGTTGTTCATCCAACGAATCCACTAATTATGTATAAAGGTGTGCCTGGTAATGCATCAGAGGGAAGGGGTATTATTAGGAGTGAAGATGGTGGTTATA
Source organism: Candidatus Stahliibacteriota bacterium (assembly GCA_030602565.1). GTDB lineage: Bacteria > Hydrothermota > Tepidihabitantia > SM23-42 > SM23-42 > JAUVZL01. Next base: position 14,142 of record JAUVZL010000044.1, on the reverse strand, counting down.
ACTGGACACCAGTATTTTCGATATGTACAATTGACCCTACTCGTATGGCTATCTTTCCAGAATATCCTGAGCGGGTTATTTTTGGCAATGGTTGATGAGAATATCATCTATGCGGGATTCTGGAATAAGGAGAAGAATGAAGGTGGTATTCAAATGGCCACAAATGGAGGTCATAAATGGCGAGTTCTGCCAATAATTTTAGATAATGATTTAATTGATATTTATATTGATTCAAATGAAGCAAATATTTTTTATTTAGTTATTAACTTAGATAAAGGTATAGAAATTTTAAAATATGACATTTCAAGTTTTTTACAAAGGGATAAGAAGATAATTATCAAGAAATGAAATTTTTTGAGGTCTTGACATGATTCTAATTTCACTTATTATAAAGATAGGAGAATAGGATGATTATTATTCTTGTACTTGCGTTAATTTCATTTTCCTTTGCCCAGGATACCTTGATCCGCTGGGAAGAGGAGGTGAATCTGAGCCAGGATACAGTGTATAATTTTTATCCTTGGGTTGAGTGTAAAAATAGCTATATACATATAGTCTGGAAATCAGCGGGTTATGTGCATTATAGACACAGTTCAGATTTTGGTGTCACCTGGGATAGTATTGTCCAATTAAATGATTCATCAGTTACCGTAATTTATCCGCAAATTGCCCTTGCAGATAGTTTTGTGCATTGTGTCTGGTGGGAGGTGGCACAAGATGGCAGATTACGATACAGAAGAAGCACAGATAGGGGACATACCTGGGATTCTTTGTGCGTTTTAGGTCCATCTGCACACCGCCATTTTATTATAGCAAGAGATACTAATGTATATGTAATTACAGGTAAAGGCAATCCAGATTTAGGACTTTTTCTGTTGAAAAGTTCAGATGGAGGAGTCAGTTGGTCATCATACCATAAAATTTCTTCGAGACTGCCAGATTACAAAATTGGTTTTGTTATAAATGAAAAATTTCATATTGCTTTTGTTGATGATGCCGATTCGGTTTATTATATGTATAGTACGGACCTAGGCGAAACCTGGTCCGACCCTTTACAGATTGCAATAAACCCTGATGCGCCCAAGTGTCGTAATATTGTTGCCAATGATTATGGTTATTTATTTATTCCCTGGTCGGATAACAAATATTCTGGTGGTGTAATGGATGATATTCTTTTAAGACGTTCTACAGACAGTGGTCTCACCTGGTTACCTGAGCAACAGATAACGAATCATCACTTAGTAAAATACTGGGATGACATCTGTTGTACTGATTCTGATGTCTATTTAGTCTGGCCAAAAGGTGGGTCAGAAGATGCCTTACAATTTCGTGCCTCAACTGATATGGGTGAAACCTGGTGGGAAATTGAGGATATAATGCAATATACAGGGTATAATGAGGCATTGGAACCTTCTATCTGTTCTGATTCATTGAAAATCCATGTTGCTTGGAGAGACTATCAAGGTGCTCCAACAGAAATCTATTATAAAAGGGGCACCAGACTTCCAGTTGGGATTATGGAAAGAGAAACTTCTGACCAAATCACACGGAATATGGAGGTGTTACCGAATCCATTTAGCGAAAAGACAAATATTCGATACATGATTCAGGATACAGGATCTAACATACAAAGTTTTTCTCTGAAAATCTACGATATTACAGGCAAGGTGGTGGTGGTATTAGGACATCAGAATATCAGAGAATCAGGTTATCAGGGGAATCAGGTTGTTTGGAACGGGAGGGATAAAAATGAGCTTCAGGTGCCTGCAGGAGTTTATTTTGTGCAAGTGAAGACAGGTAATGAGTGTATTATAAAAAAAGTAGTAAAACTAAAATAGTAGGAGATATGAAAAAGAAAATAGTAATAGCAATGCTGGCACTGGGAACGCTGATATTACTTCACGCCCAGCCGCAGATGCCGCATCTGGAGGCTTTAGATGGACCTTATAATGCGCAAAACATGATTGACATGGCACTATGTCGTTATGACCCAACTGACCCTCCAATTATTTATGGGGTAAATGCGGATACTTGTCTTACCAAGACAACTAACCGAGGTGATTCCTGGATAATTCTGCCTAAGGGGCATATCTATAAATCAGGTATAAGATGTGTTGCCGTCCATCCAGCTGATCCTGATATTGTTTACAAAGCTGAGTGGGGCAGTATTTATCAGAAGGGAATAATGAAGAGTACTGATGGTGGTTACTTCTGGACTCTCATTAATAATGGTCTACCTGATGAAGTGCATCCTTCAAAACTCGGGATATTTAATCAGTATCCTGATACAATACTTTTGGGTATGAATATAGATCAGCAAGAAGGTAGCTCTCTGTATAGAACTACAAATGGCGGTAGCGATTGGTTGCCTGTAATTCAGTGGGGTTCTGACTTTCTAAACATCAGCGATTTTTCGTTTGATCCAAATGTACCTTATAGAGTCTGTCTTTCAGCCAATCAATCCTCAGACCCTGGGAATGCCTATCGCGGTGTCTGGAGAAGTGATAATTTTGGTGCAACCTGGTCACACATTGGGCGCCCTGATAATATGTCTTATCCAGAGATTACCGGCGTGGCAATGGTTGATGAGAATATCGTCTATGCGGGGTATTGGAATAAAGAGAAGAATGAAGGTGGTATTCAAATGGCCACAAATGGCGGTCGTAAATGGCAAGTTCTGCCAATAATCTTAGATAATGATTTAATTGATATTTATATTGATTCAAATGAAGCAAATATTTTTTATTTAGTTATTAACTCAGATAAAGGTATAGAAATTTTAAAATATGACATTTCAAGTTTTTTACAAAGGAACAAGAAGATAATTATCAAGAAATGAAATTTTTTGAGGTATTGACATGATTCTAATTTCACTTATTATAAAGATAGAGGGTTAAGATGATTGTTATTCTTTTACTTATTCTATTTTCATTCTCCTTTGCCCAGGATACCTTAATCCGCTGGGAAGAGGAGATAAATTTGAGCCAGGATACAGTGTATAATTTTTATCCCTGGATTGAATGTCAAAATCAATATGTTCATGCAGTGTGGGTAGAAATGAATAAATCTGTTTATTACCGAAGAAGCAGCGATGGGGGTTTCACCTGGAGCACCTCGTTTATTCTTAGTGACACAACTACTGTAATGGTTTATCCTGAAATCGAACTTCAAGAAAACTTTGTTCATTGTATCTGGCTTGAGCAGGTAGATAATCCGCCCTATAACGGCAGGTTGCGTTACCGGAGAAGTACAGACAATGGCAATTCTTGGGAAGACTGCAAAACGATTGGCCCTTCTAATGGAAAAAAAGGGATTGAATCAATCATGGATACATTATTTGTCATTACCGGTTTGCGTCCTCCAGAGTTAGGGCTTTATTTAGTAAAGAGTACCGACAATGGTGAGACCTGGTCTTCATATAAGAAATTTAGCGATATGTTTCCAGATTATGAAATAGGTTTCAAAATTTATAATGAAAAATTTCATATTGCTTTTATTGACCTTGCCGATTCGGTTTATTATATGTATAGTACGGACCTAGGTGAGACCTGGTCTGATTCTTTGCAGATTGCAATAAATCCTGATGCGCCCAAGTGTCGTAACATTGTTGCCAATGACTATGGTTATTTATTTATTCCCTGGGAGGATAATAAGTATTCTGGTGGGGCACTGGATGATGTGCTTTTAAGACGTTCGCCGGATACTGGTCTCACCTGGCTACCTGAGCAACAAATCACCAATCATCATTTGGTTGACCCTTTTAGTGACATCTGCTGTGCGGATTCTGATGTCTATTTGGTCTGGGCAAAAGATGGCTCTTCTCAGGAAGCCCTGCAATTTCGTGCCTCAACTGATATGGGTGAGACCTGGTGGCCAATTGAAGATTTATGTAATAATCCTATACTCACACCTACAATTACGGCAGATACAACCGAAGTACATATTGCTTGGAATGACAATCGAGTGGCGCCTTTAGAAATCTATTATCGTCGGGGCACAAGGCTTCCGGTTGGAATTGAAGAAACCGCTATACGCTCTATGCCTGACGCTTTACGCTTAAGGGTTTATCCGAATCCGTTCTCAAAGCTGATAACAATCAACTTTGGCAAAGGGCATCTCGATAGGATAACAAGTTCATCCTACGGGACAGGTAGGGCAAAGGGCATAGAGTTAAAAATTTTTGATATTACAGGAAAGGAGGTGACGCATATTAAAGAAGCAGGAAAAAGTGTTTTCCTCTGGGATGGAAGGGATAAGCGAGGTTCGCTGGTTCCTGCCGGGATATATTTTTGTGAAATAAAGGATGGTACGAAGAGTTATTTTGAGAAAATAGTAAAACTTAAGTAGGAGGAGTAAAATGAAGATAATATTAACAATATTCGTACTGGGCATAATTGTATTCGTTGGTGCCCAGCCGCAGATGCCGCACTATGAGTTTTTTAATGGTCCATGGAGTGCCAGGAAGATTGTTGATATGGGGCTATGTTATGTTGGAAATGTACCGCCTTATCCACCGCCGGTTATTTATGCAGTAAATGAGGATACCTGTTTAGCAAAGACGACTGATGATGGAGAGACCTGGGAAATCCTTCCCAAAGGTCATAATTTTGAGGATAGCGTTAAATGTGTTGCGGTTCATTCCACAAATCCTGATATTGTTTACAAAGGTGTTACAGGAAATAGATATGAAACTGGCATAATGAGGAGTATTGACGGTGGTTACTTCTGGACCCTCATTAACAATGGTTTGCCTGATGAAATGTATCCCTCAAAATTGGGAATATTTCGTCAGAATCCTGATATTCTTTTGTTGGGAACTTATATAGAACCAGCTCAGCCAGCAACTGAATGTTTATTCAAAACAACGAACGGGGGAGATAACTGGTATTATCCTTCGACACCACCGCCACCATGGGATCCCAATATCCTCAACATCACCGATTTTTCATTTCATCCTGACCCTCTTATGGCTCATATTGTCTGCCTTTCTGCCGACCAGTCCTCAGACCCCAATAATGCCTATCGTGGTGTCTGGAGAAGCGAGGACTTTGGTGAGACCTGGCAACACATCGGCCGTCCTGATAATATGCCCTTTCCCGAAGCTACCTGTGTTTTAATGGTTTCTCTTGATACTATCTATACTGGTTATTATTCTCAGTATGCTGGTGGGTATCTTTCAGGTATTAACAGAACAACTGACGGTGGTTTAACGTGGCATGTTTGTTATAGTTATGAATTATTCTTCGCAATTACAGATGTGGTAGTAGATTCAGCAAATCATGATAATGTTTATGCATCATATGGTAGCCGTTTTCTTCTGAATGCACCGGAAGAAGAAGGGCGTGGTGTTATTAGAAGCACAGATGGTGGTGATACCTGGGATGATTGGAATTCAAATTTAGATGATTCATTCGTTCACTCTTTAATTTTTAACTGGCAAGATCCAGTAAGACTCTATGCCGGTGCTTTGTGCGGTTTTTTTATGAGACAACAAGGGTCTTATTGGGTTGATAGAACGATGGGAATGTTAAGAGCGAATGTATCAGATGTTTTTCCGAGGCAATCGAATATTGTAGCTACAAATGCAAATTTATTAATGAAGGCTGATAATGATAATTGGTATCTGGAAAAAACTTTTGCTAACAGTGCCAGTGCTTGGGGTGTCAATCCACAGAGTGATCAAGAGATACTAAGGGGTGACACGAAGATAATCTGGGATCTGGGTATTAACTATTTGCGAAAAAGCACAGACGCTGGGAAAATTTGGTATCGTACAGGTTGTTTGTGGTATTGGACTCGAATAATGAGCACAATCGCTTATTCGCCACTGTATCCATTAAGGGTATATTTTGGATTTGATGATCAGCAAAACGCATCATGGACTTTTCTCAGTAGAAGTTATGATGGCGGTGAAACCTGGCAGGGTCCAGGTATTCAGAGCGATTTCACAAATAATACAATTGCCATTGATTATTCTAACCCAGATATCATATATATCGGAGATTTGAAACATAACCACGGCGTCTGGGAAAGCACTGATGCTGGTGATAGTTGGGACGATTTTAGTAATGGGTTTCCAGCAACAGTTATAATATACGAGCTGTCAATTGATGCGACAAGTACTTATATTTATGCTGCTACCGACCATGGTTTATGGAAGAGGCGTGCGGACGGCTCAACCTTATGGCAAAGAATTGGGCAAGATGTGATTAATGAAGATAAGGTGGTTGCGGTTGTTGTTAACCCTTCAGAAACAAATATTATTTATTGCGCAACTGAAGATGCCAGTGGAATTGGTCATATGTATACGAGCCCTAAGTACGGCGATATTTGGCTTGAAATACCGATTGAATGGCCTCTCAGCGGAGCGCGGTTCATCAATGATTTGGCAATTGAAGTAAATGCACCGGATACGATTTATGCGGGTACGAGCCAGGGCGTTTACAAATATGTAGATAACTATATATCCGGTCCAATATCTCAGAATACAATACTTGGTGGAGACTGGATCGTAACTGGTGATCTTACTGTACCTGGCAATATTACATTGATCCTGCAGCCAGGAACAGAGCTATATTCGGTGCCAAATTTTGACAGATGTGAATCTGGTATTGATAATAGTAGATGTGAAATTGTTATACATGGCACACTGAATCCCATAGGAACAGAGACCCACCCGATAAAATTTACATCGCTTGCAGCATCACCACAATCGAAAGATTGGTATGGTATTCGTATGCTTAACAGTAGTCAGGCAAGTATTGATTATGCACATATCTTATATGGGTATTGTGGTCTTATGGCATCATTTGCACAAAACACAAACATCGCCAATAGTCTGATTCAAAATAACTACACCTATGGACTTAGACTTTCTGGAAGTAACATATCAATTAATAATAACACAATAGATAATAATGGCTACTATGGAATATACACTATTGCATGTAATGGATCTATCGAAAGTAATGATATTACAAAACATACTGGCTACGGCATCTGGATAAATGGTTCAGTAGATATAATTAGTAATATTGTTTCCAATGAAGGTTTTCTATCACGAAGCCAATATGGAATTTATTTTTATAATGGATTTCAGAATCAGATAGTGTCCCAAAATACGATAAAACGATTCGGCCAGGGCGGTATTCTTTTGGGTGCAAATAATAGTGTCAATATAAATAACTGCTCAATAACTGATAATGCATACTATGGCATAAAGCGGCTTCGTGGTTATGGTTATGATAAGGTACGTGATTCTGAGATTCTGGAACACGAGACAGGTATCTATTGTATTGACCATCCGGCTGGTGGTATGGATTTGGGTAGAACTCCTTTTGATATGGGTAATAATTCAATTTATTCAACTGGAGCTTCTGATTGGCTTTATGTGGCAAATCTTGGTGAACTGTCAGTACCAGCAGTAATTTATGCTGAGTATAACTGGTGGGGAAGTGATCCACCAGACCCGAGTAAATTTATAGGCCCGGTAGACTACGACCCCTGGCTTTCGGGTCCTCCTTCTGGCGGTGGTCCCCAGTCCTCTGGCGAGACAGGTTTAAACCAGTGCTCAAAGATCACGCGCATCACCCCAAATCCAATTTCGAGGGAGACCACGATATATCTTTCAATTACCCAGCCGGATAATATCGAATTGATGATCTATAATATCTGTGGTCAAAGAGTAAAAACGATTGCCAATCGAATAAACGAACCTGGTACTTACAAAGTCTCCTGGGACGGAAAAGACGAACAAGGGGATCTTTTAGCTGCCGGTGTATACTTTGTCCAGCTGAAGACGAATGCCGGTATCAGCAGTTCGTGCAAAATAATGCTTATAAGATAGGAGGAGCAATGAAAGTGAAATTTATTTTGATGTTTATTGGTCTTACCTCGCTATTTTTTGCTGGCGATATTGAGCTATCACTGCAGGATGTGGTAGCTATACAAGATTCAAGTGGATTAACGAGAATTCTATTCACCTTTGATACGAGCCAGCCGATCGATACCTCGATGATTGATTACGCTGAGTTGTTCATCCCGAGATTTTTGCAAGCTGAGCCTGAGTATTCATTGACGCTCGAAGCAAGACTGCTGACAAGGCAATGGCAACCACTTACTGTATCATGGTATTATCCATGGGAAACACCCGGGGCTGACTATGATACGACTTTCTGCCGCCAATTTCGGGTGAGCAGCCGTATCGAATGTGATATCTGTATGGACATTACCGAATTGATTAAAAAGATATATGGCGGTGCCTGTTCTAATTACGGTATTCTTTTGATGACACCTGAATATGAAGATGGCGGATTTATTATCCTAATTAGTAACCTTCTGGATGTTCTTGAAACAGCCCGAATAGAACTGGCAATAAATCCTGCAGCTATGAATCAATAATAGAACCCGGAGTATTGGAGACTGTACTAAGCTTTGACGATCCCTACAGCATAATCTCTTTTATTCTTATCTGCCCGGCGATATGAATAAAAATATTCAGGATGATATTTTAGACAATAGGCAATTGTTCAATTTTCGGTGGAAATTTGTAGTTGCGCCTGTCTACCTGTGCCGTTGGCACGGCAGACAGGCGCGACGCACAGGCAGGCCATTTATGCCTGTCCTGAATTTATTGAAGGGGCGCATACGACAACACATTAGCAAGCTAATGAACTCCTATATTTTGCACGATAAACCTATCCTGAGCACAGTTGAAGGATCGTGCGATTAGCCCCCGTCCCTTTTGTAAAAGAGCGAGGTCTAACAATGCTATTAGCAACAATCAGATATCTGGTACTTATCATAAGAGCCTCAGTATAGCTAATTTGCCACAAGGTGTGTACTTCATCAAACTGGATACCAGTGATGATGCCATCGTACAAAAAGTGATTTTCATAAAATAACTCTGCTAAGGGGGTGGTTATTTGCCACCCCCTTCTGATTTAAGTTTCATTAAGAATTTCTGTAACACCACACAGTGTAAAGTTCTATATTCAACTTCAAAACCAAGTAATTTCAGTGATATAAGCAGAGCGAATAGATTTTCCTCGTCAATATATAATACATTTTATTCATCTCTGTCATCAGTTTTTTATCCTTCGAGTAAGTCCCGTAAGGGACGCATCGAGAAGTACCTTAAAGAATTATAAGGAAGTTCTCGACTTGCCCTGTGAAATAAGTGGAAATTATTTCACCGGGCATACTCGAACGGTAATAATCGTAATGAATTTCAAAGATGTGGGTAAACCTCAAGTTTCTACCCTTGACTTTCGGCTTTTTTTTCATAGAATTTAATTATGCGTCTTGTTACCAACGAAGAGATGAAAAAAATAGACAAGTGGTCAATCAAGACCCTTGGTATGCCTGGTTGTGTTTTAATGGAAAATGCTGGCCGCGGTTGCGTAAATGTCCTTGAAGAGTATTTTGACCTTGAAAATATCGCGGTATTAATCGTCTGCGGTAAGGGCAATAATGGTGGTGATGGTTTTGTCATTGCCCGACATTTGCAAAACCGAGGGTCCTTTGTCAAAGTTATCCTTATTGGTCGTGGTAAAAGCCTAAAAGGCGATGCATTACTAAATTATAAATTTGCCAGGCATGCAGACATTGAAATCCACGAAACAGTTGATATCGCCAGGATCAAAAGAATCTTGAGTTCATTCAACCCGGATATTATTGTTGACGCTATTTTCGGTACTGGGTTTGAAGGACCGACAAGAGGGATGTATACTCGTTTAATCAATATGATCAATAATACTGAAAAGTTTGTGCTCTCGGTTGATATCCCTTCAGGCATTCATGGTAATGACGGTCAGTTTAGCAAGACCTGCATTATTGCCGACGCAACAGCAACGATGTGCTTGCCGAAACGAGGCAATTATTTGTACCCGGGCCGGGAATTGTGCGGTGATTTATACATTGTTGATATCGGCGTACCGTACAGGCTGATCAATGACGGGTTTCCCCAAGTGCTTGAATTTGATGATGTATATCATTTGATGCCACCCCGCCCACCAGATGGCAATAAGGGAACTTTTGGCAATGTCTTGATCATTGCCGGCGCCCGAGGTTTTTCAGGTGCCGCGGCAATGGCTGCGATATCTGCTTTAAAGGTCGGTGCTGGCCTGGTCCGCCTGGCTGCACCAAAAAGCATTCTAAATGCTTTGGCAGCAAAGTATTTAGAAATCGTCAAGGTGCCACTCTCTGAAACCAAGGACCAAACAATCAGCCCAGAAGCTGTAAATGATCTATTACCTCATATTGACAAAGCAGATGTTGTGATTATTGGTCCGGGTATTACCACTAACCCGGAAACCGCCAAATTTCTGTTCAGTTTCCTGCCCAAAATCACAGTACCACTTGTTATTGATGCTGATGCTATAAATATAATCTCTAAAAATGTCAGATTCTTGAAAAAATTGAATGCACCATTTATCCTTACGCCCCATCCAGGAGAACTTTCCCGGCTGACCAAACTCACGCCCCAAGAAATCAACTCGAAACGTATTGATCTGGCGCCATTATTAGCCAAAAAATTCTCTGGTGTCCTGGTTCTCAAAGGTGCACCCACAATCATCGCATCATCGAGTAAAGAAACCTATATAAATCCGACTGGTAATTCTGGTCTTGCTTCAGCTGGTTCAGGCGATGTATTAGTCGGGATGATTAGCGGATTTCTCGCCCAGAATCTGTCGTTAACCGAAGCTTCAGCCCTTGGCGTCTTCTTGCATGGACTATGTGCTGACCTGGCAATGGAAAGAAACAATGAATACTCATTGACTGCTGAGGATCTAATAGAACATATCCCTGCTTCTATCAACTACATAATAGGGAGAGAATTTGTAGAAGATAAAAGTAATGATTAGTCTACAACTTTGTTCCATATTATTAGCCATAAATACCACGCCTCAAAATATTTTCTTTGACCGCTATACTCTTATGCCGCCCCTTGGCAATGTGAAATCTATCTGCGCGACACCCTTGAATGTCTTTGCAATAAGTGACAATTATCTGTTGATTTTTGATAAACTGAGCTTAAACCTTGAAAAATCCATACATTTTGACGAGGACATTGAACTCGTAGGTTATGACCAGCAGTCCAATGATCTTTGGATCACCAGCCCTTCAATCATCATTAGATTTACCATCGCTACATACAGTATACGGGGATACCCGATTGCCGACGATATAAACCGCCTCGGCATTGGTCTTGATTATGTCTATCTAGATGGCATCAAAAACTATTCATTGAATAAACGAAGTGGCGAATTGAAATATATAGCATCATTTCCTGGTAATCTAACCTGGTTCAAGAGAACTACTGACAAAGATATCAAAACTTATAGTTTTCTCATGCCTTACTATTATTTTGATGAAGCCAAGAAGACCCAGGCACCATTCACTCGATTTCACATAAGCACGGTCTTTGACGACGGCATGGACCTCTACGTAGGCACGAATGGCTATGGGCTACTGAAATACAATAAGGTTTCCTGGCTCAAAGAACGTGTTGTCTATGGACCGCTCGATAATCGAATAAGGAAAGCAAAAAGAGTCGGCGATAAAATAGCCTTCATCTCAAACCTCGGCATATCATACCTCAAAGACACCTCTAAAACCTGGCAGTACCAGCGCTTCATACATCAGATTACTGATGTTTTATTTGGGGACAATAATTTCATTGTCACTTTTGAAAACCGCATTTCCCGAACTGATGGCGGTGTGCTTATCACTGTCAGCAACATGGATAACAATATCCTCTGTCTTAGCAGTGATGATACATTAACCTATATCGGCACATCGTCTGGCCTATACAAAATGTACAAGGGTACATCTACTGCTTTGCCTTTTGGCCCTGATAAATTCGCGGTGCATTCGGTTTATCCAATGAACGATGAAATATTTGTTGGTGGTGAAACTGGCTTTTTTAAATATGACAAGACAAACGATGAATGGACAAGGGAATTGGGGTTTGGTGTAAAGCATGTCGTAGAACTACAGAATACACTATACCTACTTGCCACGAACAACCAAATAATACAATACAAAAATATAAAGCAGCATCCAGGCACTGACACGACCTGGGTTCTCTTGCCATATTTTAACATCTACGATATTGCATCAGATGAGGAGGTCATCTACTGCGCCTCCTATGCTGGCATCTACTATTTTGAACCGGAAACTGATGCATATCGGGTGGTCTATAACCTGCCGCGCATTAAGTTTGATCACGTCTTCGTACTTGATGACAATATCATCGCCGTGTCCTCTAAAAATATCTATTCTCTGCCCATAAAGTATCGAGATTAACCCTGGTCACATTCTCCAAATGTGGAAATAAACTCCTATTATGTCTGAAAAAAAACTCTCTTTTATTGACCACCTCGAAGAATTAAGGAAAAGGATAATATATTCGATAATCTGCATTGTCGTATTCTCAATAATCGGTTTTTTCTTTACCAAGAACCTACTGAACACAATCATTAGCCAGGCACAACTTGAGTCGACTTATTTCTTTGCGCCGCTCGAAGCCTTTACTACGCAGATTAAAATAGCGATCTTCATCGGCATATTCATATCTTTTCCATTTATCCTGTATCAAAGCTGGGCATTTATTGGGCCAGGTTTAACCAGGACCGAAAGGAAAATCTCCTTTTCCTATATGTTTTTCGGTCTTCTATTATTTCTCACTGGAAATCTATTTGGTTATTTCATACTCATACCGTTAGGCCTAAGGTTCCTCTTAGGTTTTGGCACTGAGTATCTCCAACCACTCATGAATGTCAGTAAGTACATTGGTTTCATATTCTGGTGTCTTTTGGGGTCAGGTATACTTTTTCAATTACCGCTCATGCTTTTTTTCTTAATTAAACTGGGCGTAGTTGACGTAGAAACAATTAGAAAACACCGACCCGAAGCAATCGTTATTATCCTTATATTATGCGCCATCATAACGCCTACTGGTGATTTCTTCACGCTCTTGCTTATTACCATCCCTTTGCTAATGTTGTTTGAATTGAGTGTACTCATTGCCGGTTTTACTGATAAGAAGTCAAAGAAACACAGGTTGACCGAGAATCGGAACTTCCCAGCTTCTTAAGTTCATTTTTCCCTATTAAACCATAACCCATTTGGGCCAATATACCAACGCGCCATATTAGACAACCGTTCTATCGTGATAATACAACGGAATTTAGTAGAACATGGATAATCGCTGAGGATTCTATTATCTTTACACCCACAGTAAGACACAGTGCAACCGATGTCCTGGGTTGGCAAACCCTGTTTGGTGACTCAACTGCCACTTACTATTCCCGGGCATGGTGCTTGCCCTATATTGTCATGGAGCCGGGTGAGGAAATGCCCGACGACGAGGAATAATCAAAGAGGAGAAACTTAGAGGGGGTGCAATGTCCCCTCTAAGAAATCATTTTTCTTTTTCCAGACTACAATTTATCTCAACAAGATTACTTTTTCAACAAGCGCTTTATCATCAGATTCCAGCCTGGGCGGACAAATTAGAAGCAAGAGATAAGAAGCAAGAAACAAGAAAACAGAATAGAAATATGTGGGCAAACTTTTTCATTACTGCCTCCAGATAATTATATTATCAGCACTATAGATGTCAATAGATTGATTTAAAAGGGAGAGGGTGTATTACTAAGGAAAACATAAAATAGTTCTCATATCATCCACGAAATGTATGTTCTCGACTTCGCTCGAACAGTAATTATGATAGTCTGATGGGCTTTCCGAGTAAATTGGCCCGATGAATCGCCTGCCTGTGCCGGAACCACGGCAGACAGGGGCGACTTACACTGTTTTCTCTTCGAGCGAGCAAAGCGAGTCGAGAAGTTCCTTAAATAATTACAAAGTAATAGTCGTAATGAATTTCAAAAATGTGGGTAAACCCCCTATTTTCCCCTTGACTTTCCATTTTTTTATTATATAATTCCTTTGTTGTAATAGGTAAGTTTCTCCCAAAATTCCCTCTCCCCTTGTGGGAGAGGGTAAGGGTGAGGGGTAGTGGTTAATTATCACCCTCCCCTTTATCCCCTCCCATCAAGGGAGGGGAAATATGTAATGTGTGGGGTATGATGGTGGTCCCATTAAAGGAGCGAAGTTTGAGTGATAGGTATAAGA
>JAUVZL010000100.1 GCA_030602565.1 Candidatus Stahliibacteriota bacterium | reverse complement strand
TCTTATACCTATCACTCAAACTTCGCTCCTTTAATGGGACCACCATCATACCCCACACATTACATATTTCCCCTCCCTTGATGGGAGGGGATAAAGGGGAGGGTGATAATTAACCACTACCCCTCACCCTTACCCTCTCCCCTGTCTGCGTGCGACGCACAGGCAGGCACAAGGGGAGAGGGAATTTTGGGAGAAACTTACCTATTACTATATTATACTGTTTTCTGCTCAAAAACTTTACAAACCATGGCTCGAAATTTCGAGACTTTTAAAATTAAATGCACATTTTTGTCGAAATATGCTCATTTTTTAGTCTCAGATTGCCATATTATTGCCATTTTAACCTTCGTATGCCCTCTCATACCTCTTCTATTTTAGACCTTGACAAACCCTAGAATACGAGTATAATATAATAGATTTGGGCATAATCGGGAGTATTATGCCCTTTTATTTTTAAAGCCCCGAAATTTCGGGGCTTTTTTGTTTGAAGATCGCTCATAGGGGGCGGTCTTTTGTTTTATAGAAAGGAGGTTTGATATGCCTAGAAGCAGGAGAACAATGAAACCGAGGAAACCAAAAAGCGCGTTGTTTCCTTTTATAAGCAGGAAGAAAATGGGTTATATGGATAACAAAGGCAGAGTTGTCATCAAACCTCAGTTTGATTCTGCTCGCTGGTTCTATGATGGTTTGGCGTGCATATTCTTTGAAAATAACCATGGGTACATAGATCAAACTGGCAAGGTTGTTATCAAACCGCGCGCAGGTCTTTTCTGGGATTTCCATGATGGAATGGCGAGGATGAGAAAAGGGAACAAAATGGGATTTATTGATAAGAAAGGTCGTGTGGTTGTCAAACCCAGGTTCCGGTTCGTATATTTCTTCTCTGAAGGACTGGCTAACGTATACATCGGAAAGAAGATGGGTTACATCAATAAAGAGGGGAAACTGGTGATTAAACCGAAATTCAAATTCGCTTGGATTTTTTCTGAAGGATTGGCTTGGGTACTGATTAATAAAAAAAGAGGCTATATCAATCGAAAAGGAAATTTCGAAATTAAACCACAGTTCGAACGCCGGGTCGGAAGCTTTTCACACGGTCTTGCACATGTGTTGCTCGATGACGGATTTGGTTATATAGACAAAAAAGGTAAAATAGTTATCGAACCAAGGTTTGATGAAGCATGGGAATTTTCTGAAGGATTAGCTTCAGTTGCAATTGATGATAAGTACGGATACATAAATACTGTAGGGAAAATAGTAATCGCACCTCAATACGAATTTGCGTATGATTTTTCTGAAGGACTGGCGCGTGTGGTTATCGGGAAAAGAGAAGGTTTTATTGATAGAAAGGGAAAACTCGTTATCAAACCCGTGTTTGACGAAGCGGACGAGTTTAATAATGGCATAGCGAGTGTAAGCATCGGTCGTAAATGGGGATACATAGACAGGAAGGGCAAATGGATATGGTCCTATACATATCGTGGAAAATTAACTCTGCACAAGCGAACACATAAGAACTGTACCAAGGTCCGATCCGTTCAGTCCAGAAAAAAAATAAAAGGAGGACAGTATGAAATTAAAAAATGAGGTAACAAAGGTTGCAAAAAATATCTATGCAGCCCTGGGGGCTGGGTATGATGAGGGCGTTTATCACAGCGCCTTTGAGGTTGAGATGAGATTAAGAGGAATAAATTATGAGGCTGAAAAACCGGTTCAGGTGATGTATAAGAATCATCATGTTAGCGTGCTGTATGCGGATATCTACGTCTGGCGTGAAGATGAGAAAGTGCTGATCGAGTTCAAAGCTACAGGTTCATTCGCTGAAAGGGCTAAAAATACACCGGATAAAATGAAAGAGATTGCGCAGGTCGATCACTACTTCAGACAGCTCGATCTTCCAGATGACACGGTGGTTTTGCTGATCAACTTTCCGTTCCCTGGTACCAGTGAGCCAGATATTATCGAAGTGCATTGAGACAGCCCTTTCCCCAAAATTTCCCCTCCCTTGCAGGGAGGGGATTAAGGGGAGGGTGAGAATGGCCTGATTATTTTATTTATCTGTGCCTGCCCTGTTAATTATCAAATGTACGGGGTAATCGTTTTTTTTGATTTTAGGTATTTACCCCGTTTAGATAGCAAGTATCTAACGGGGTTTAGGTATTTAGGTGTTTTTGATTTTAGGTATTTACCCAAAGGGGGCTATATGTCTATCATTACAATTTGTGAGCATTGTAAAGCACTAATCTTTGCAGGAACTGAACAACATAAGTGTCGTGAATGCGATGGAATCTTCTGTTCGCTCGACTGTCTGTATGAACATAGATGTTCTGGTTTACCAAAACTGATTCTACCATGGAAAGAAGATGAAAAATTAGATAAAGACTTTGATATAGTGGAGATTTTAAAATCGATTGTGAAACCCGAGAAAGCAGCTAAAAATCGAGATAAAGATAAGGTGGAATGCCTTTATTGCCATCAGGAAAATGGGCTTGTCTGGTGTGATATTGATTTAGGTGTTTTGTGCAGAGAATGTTATAAAAAATTGCGTGCAGAATTTCTGAAGAAAATCAATTTGAAATATGATTGTTACAATATACTAATTCCTGGATTCAGGATAATACGGCTTACAAAACTCAACATGCAATCTGAATATCTTGTGGCATTAATTATGGCAAAAATGAAACTTGAAAAACGCCGTTATATCTATGTAACACTTGAGACTCGTAATGATACAAACAAAGTAAAATTTGAACTACACGACTTCAGGGTATGGCATATTAACGAGGCAACGATTATGCATGTTGGCAAAAAGATCTTTGAATTTATACCAGGGATGTATCTGATAATCAGAGATAAATGAAGCTACTGGGCGGGGCACAGCCCCGCCCGTTGGATGTTAATTCAAATATTTGTGAATGTATTAGTTCATCATGTTCTTACAAATGAATGCTAACTCTTCAATGGTCTACTTTGATAAATCCATAGATTCCCCAAGTGTATGTTGCAGCGCGAAAATATTTATTGGAAGAAAATGGAAGCTAGTAGACTGTAGTTTTTGCCAATTATGTTTTAATTCAACTAGCCTTTTAGCAAACCTGAATTTTTTATTGAATGTAACCTCTTCACAATATCCTTCAAAGCTTTTTAACTTTACTCGCTGACAAGCGTCCATTAACAAAGGTAATAATTCTCGCCGAGGATTTGGTATAGCAAATAAAATACCACCTGCATCAGTTCTAATGCGAAAATTCTTTTTTTCAAACATAAATTTACCTTTTTCTTCAATCGTTTGTATTTTTCTTTTAGAAATTACCCTTTCATCATAGACACGAGAAAACCAATGCGCCGTTATCAGAAGATCTAGGAAATTTCTTGTCATATTGTAAGGTGGTATTGGGATTTTCTTATCATCATGATAGTATGCTGGACTAAGCAAAATATTCGAGTATATTAAGGCTTGCAACACAAGCCCATTACAAGCATTCACAGTTGCTGCCTGATGCATTTTAACCTCTAACACAAAAGGTATACCATCGTTGCTAATCAAAATAGCATCCGATTTGAAAGTTTGACAAAAATTCTCAATCTTCGTTACATTCTCAATCGCGGCTCTGGCTTTTCTACGCTTGTCAGTATCCTTTGAAGTTCGATACCTATCTACATCAAAATAATTCTCAAGATCATGCTCTTGAAATACCAACATGTATTTATTCTTGTCTTTAATAGCAAATAATGCATATAGGATTTCATTAAAGTGCCATTCTTGAAATGTTTTAGGTGTATATGCCATATCTCCTCCTTTATCTATTAAAATATATATTTGTTATGTTCCAGGCGAAATGGGATAAAAAACCAATTTTTTAGTGGGGATCCCTCCCCTTCTTTTTTATACCATATATTATATAGCTTACGACGCTCCAAAGTCAAGCGTTTTATTTAAGGCACTTTTTAATGTGTATGGAAGAAGCTTTGTATCAGCCGCTGAGTGGAATCTGTTAATCGGGGCAGTCTGTGGATTTTGATCTTATTCACTTTTATTCCTTTTGCCACGTTACGAATGGAAATCTCGCGCCATTCGAGTTCTTTATAATGCTTTTTCAGAAATAGCGAATTGAATATCACTAAGCGAGGATGCGATTCTTTGTTTAGGTTATATATATAATACACAAAATATGCGTCATTCTCAATGAGAGGCCCCCATTTCGAATTTTGTTCTTGGGTTATGTCATCTGGGAGCGTAAAAGTATGCGGTTGTTTATACCGCTGACCGACCACGGTGATAATCCGTATAGATTGCTCAAATTGAGGAAACCACATGTATTCTGGCTCAAAATAAGGATGGTCAAATGCTGGTTCTGATGTTACGATGTCAAACAGGTAAATGTTTAGCTTTTCGAAGCAATCCTATAATGGATAAAGTATTAATTATCTATGGGGGTGGGTTTCTACCCGCGATTATCAAACTCGATTTTGATCTCCGGGGGAAATTATTATTCGGTCATGGAGGTTTATCAGTCATTAGTTTAGACCGTTGATCATCATTATTGTAAATCAAATCGAGTAATTCCTTATTAGTCGGT
>JAUVZL010000037.1 GCA_030602565.1 Candidatus Stahliibacteriota bacterium | reverse complement strand
TGCTTTAAGAAGATGGTTTTTTAATTCACTTAACCTGGAATATATCTAAGGTATGAAAAAAAACGTTAAACTTGAGCGAAATATCCGACTATGGACCATCTCTCAAAAAAATTCTCGGTCACCCTGTCAACATTCAACATTCGCAAAGAAAAAACAAAAAGCGCAGCCATAGTAATCAGCAGACAAGATCAACCACGAATGTTGAATGTTGAGATTTGACCCCAAAGAGACGCATCTGACCTGCAGACTCAAAATATCAAATGAACTCTTTAGGAACCGCTTTATATTTTTTTATTGCATTATTTCATTAATTCGATAATTTAACAATTTTAAAATTGTCGAATGCATTGTTACACTTTTCAGATGCGAAATTTTAATAATTGATTGATTATTCTAAAATGCGTGATAAACTTGGCCTGAACTTGTTTAAGGATCAGGTAGCTACAGTAGTATACTCAGTGATAAATTCGGTCACTTTATTATACCATTGTTATAAAATAATGAAACGATGGAATGACAAATTTAACTTGGAATTCCCCGCTGCTTGCGGCGTGGGTGAAATATAATACTCCCTTTCCCTTGACGGGAGAGGGTAGGCCTGTCTGCCCTGTCTGCGTCGCCAACGCGACAGGCAGGCGTGCCATCGGCACAGGCAGGGGTGAGGGTGAAATTGAAAGTAAGATACCCCGCCCCTTGGGGCGGGGAGGTTCATTTTTACAATTGACAAAAATGATGATTACACTCTGAAAAGAGATGATGGTGCCGGCAGATTTTGAACCATTGACACTTTTTATAATTTAACTATAATTACATATGTTCAGTGTGTATATGTTATTTATAGAAATGTTTAGGAGAAGAAATGGCGTATAAGGTTTTTATAAGCCATAGCACCCGTGATCAACAATTGGTTATAATGCTCGCAAATTTACTTACGAAATTTGACATGGAGGTATCTGTTGCAGAATGGTACCTTACACCTGGGCAAAGGCTTGATAAAAAAGTGTTTGGGGAAATAGATAAATCTAATTGTGTAGTTGTTTTACTAACAAAAAAAGGAATAAGATCAAATTGGGTGCAACAAGAGATGGGTTATGCGATGAAATCTAAGAAACCTCTTATTCCAATTGTAGAAAAAGGCGTAAAGACAAGAGAATTAGGGTCGTTACAGGGCAAAGAGTATATTGAATACGACCCACGTAAACCTCAACAAGCGCTTGTAAAAGCTTCCACTTACGTTAAATCATTAAAATTAAAAAAAGAAGAGCAAGAAAAGGCGTTACTTGTTACTGGAGGAATTGTCGCTTTTCTATTATTATTAATGCTTTCTGGAGAAAAATAATGAATACTGTTACATATATACCATCTAAGGATGAACTGCTGTTGAAATTCTGTCCGTTAAAGGGGAAAAAGTCCAAAAAATCAGGAAATTTTATATTATGGTATGATGAACAAGGTAATATTTGCGGTATCGAAATTGAATCTTATCAAAAAGAATTGGAAGAGCTTACCAAAAATTTCAATGTAATAAAATTGGATGGCATCTGGGAAGGTATAAAAATCACAGATAAAGATATTAAACAAACACGAAGAGAATTAATAAGTAAATTTGAAAAAAAATGGTGACGTCGTATATTACGGACACCCATTCCTTAATTTGGTTCATGACGAACGATGCTAATCTTTCTAATAAAGCAAAAAACATTTTTCTAAAAGCCGATAATGCACAAGTGTATATTTTTATTCCATGTATTGTACTTTTCGAATTATTATACCTTACTGAAAAGAAAAAGGTTACGGTTAACTTCGGTAATTTTCTTACGAAATTATCTCTATCAAAAAATTATAAAATCGAACCGCTGTGCTTGCCAGTAATTGAAAAAAGTAGATTAATTCCAAGGGAAAAGGTCGCTGATCCATGGGACAGATTAATCGCCGCCACGTCTATGTATTTAAACCTTCCTTTAATCACAAAAGATAAAAAACTACAAAGTATTGGACTAAATACAGTATGGTGAGAAAATAAAAGGCCATGCTCAATTATTTAGGTGTTCTTTAATTAACACAAGTTAATTTCATACAAGAAGTTCATGTTGCCTTGTCTATTTTCAGCGCAGCGTGTCTGCAATGAAATATGCCTTCAGTGAAACGTGTCTTCAATAGAATGTGTATTCAGCCAAAGGCGTGCTAATCCGCTTGACTTTTGGGCTTTATCAGATATAATAATGCGAGCATTAGCAAGGTTTTTAAGCCATTCCAAGGCTTGTATTTTTTACTGATTTCTTGATAAAATTACAGTAATTTACTGATAATTTATAGCATATTCAATAAGAAAGGAGATTCACAATGGCATTACTTGAGATTAGATGGCATGGCAGAGGAGGCCAAGGTGCAAAGACAGCAGCTTTGCTCTTTGGCGATGCCGCAGTTGAAACCGGTAAGTATATACAGGCGTTTCCAGAATACGGGCCAGAAAGAATGGGCGCACCGGTTTTTGCATTCAATCGTATTGCTGATGAGCCAATTCTGCAACACTGTGGCATTAAGACGCCGCAGATTGTTGTGGTTCTGGATCCAACTCTCATGGAAACCGTGGATGTAACCGAAGGTTTACCTGAAGACGGAGTAGTCTTAGTTAATTCACAAAAGAGCGCTGAGGAGATAAAGAAACAACTTGGTTTAACCTCACAAAAGGTTTATGTTGTTGATGCCAGCAAGATTTCTAAAGAGATACTGGACCGCGATTTGCCAAATACGCCGATGCTCGGCGCTTTGATAAAAGCTTCTAAACTATTAGAATTCGAACCGATGTTGGTTTCTGTTCAAAACCGTTTGAAAAAGAAATTTCCCAATCGGCCTGAAGTGGTCCAGGGTAATATAAAGGCAATAAAGCGAGCGTATGAGGAGGTGGGAGTATGAAGAAGGAGAAAGAGGGCTGGAAAGACCTGCCGATCGGCTTAGTTTTAGGAGCCGCAACCTGCTTGAATTTTGAGACTGGGGACTGGCGCAGTGAGAAGCCGATCTGGGATTCAGAGAAGTGTACGCACTGTCTTATATGTTGGATTTATTGTCCGGATTCGTCGATCATTGTCAAAGACGGTAAGGTACAAGGGATTGATTACAAATACTGTAAAGGATGCGGTATTTGTGCTGAGGAATGTCCACCTAAGGTTAAGGCAATTACCATGGTAAGGGAGGAGAAATGATAGTCGCGAGAACAGGAAATGAAGCGATGGCTGAAGCAATGCGTCAAATTAACCCTGATGTGGTTGCTGCTTATCCGATCACCCCGGCTACTGAGATTGTTCAGTTGTTTTCCAAGTTTGTCCATGACGGCTTAGTTGATACTGAGTTTGTGCCGGTTGAGAGTGAGCACTCAGCCTGCAGTGCCTGCTGTGGCGCCTCGGCTTCAGGCGCCAGGGTGATGACTTCAACTGCCTCTCAGGGACTGGCTTTGATGCACGAAATTCTCTTCATTGCTGCAGGTCTGCGTCTGCCTATTACTATCTGTCTGGTCAACCGCTCTTTGTCGAGTCCGATTAATATTCACTGTGATCATTCAGATACCATGGCTTCAAGGGATGCTGGTTGGCTCCAGATCTACAC
Source organism: Candidatus Stahliibacteriota bacterium (assembly GCA_030602565.1). Classification (GTDB taxonomy): domain Bacteria; phylum Hydrothermota; class Tepidihabitantia; order SM23-42; family SM23-42; genus JAUVZL01. Next base: position 21,398 of record JAUVZL010000037.1, on the reverse strand, counting down.
GGAAAATGCCCAGGAAGCCTATGATACAACAATCCAGCTGGTTAAGATGGCTGAACAGGCTTTACTTCCGGGTATCGTGTCAACCGATGCCTTTATTATCAGTCATGGTCTGGAGCGGGTCGAACTTATTGACGATAAGGAAGTACCAAAGTTCCTCGGTGAGAGAAAAGTGAATTATTCATTGCTCGATGTTGATAATCCGATTACCCTTGGACCACTGGATTTGCAGGATTACTTTTTTGAGCACAAACGCTCTGAGATCGATGCCATGAATAATGTGCTACCGATTATTGAAAAAGTGCAGAAAGAGTTTGGTGATAAGTTTGGCAGGTATTACCCGATAGTTGACGAGTACAAATTAGATGACGCTGAAGTGGCGATTCTGGTAATGGGGTCGACCGGTGGTACGGCAAAGGTTGCAGTCGAGAGAATGAGAGAAAAAGGTAAGAAGGTTGGTCTTATACGTGCCCGAGTGTACCGGCCATTTCCCAAGGATGCAATGACTAAAGCACTGAGTAAAGTAAAGGTTGTCGGCGTTATGGACCGTTCTGATACCATGTCAACACTCGGTGGTCATCTTTACAATGATGCCCGTTCGATATTGTATAAATCTGATAATCAACCACTTATGAAGAATTTCATCTATGGCCTTGGTGGAAGAGATATTAGCATCGAGGAGATAGAAGCGATATATGAACAGCTTTTTGACATCCAGAAATCAGGGGAAGTTGATAAAGATGTCGTGTATTTTGGAGTGCGAGGTGAATAATGGCTAAACTGAAAGAACTTGCTGCACAAAAAGAGAGATTCGTTGGTGGCCACCGCGCCTGTGCCGGGTGCGGCGCGTCGATTATTGCACGCCAGGTGCTTATGGCTGCAGAAAACCCGGTTGTGGTTGGCGCATCGACTGGTTGTTTAGAGGTTTTCTCGACGATATATCCATATTCAGCGTGGAATGTTCCGTACATACACAATGCGTTTGAAAATGTTGCCGCGACTATGGCTGGTGTGGAGGCTGCCTACAGAGCATTGAAGAAAAAAGGAAAAATTAAAAAAGACCTAAGGTTCATTGCCTTTGGTGGTGATGGCGGCACCTATGATATCGGTATACAGGCACTCTCTGGTATGATTGAGCGGAGGCACCGCGTACTTTATGTCTGTTATAATAATGAGGCATACATGAATACTGGTATTCAGCGTTCATCAGCAACACCGCGTGGCGCGCACACGACTACTTCGCCAGCCGGTAAAGTGATCCCAGGTAAGCTCCAGTTCAGAAAGAACCTGACCGAGATTGTCATTGCCCATGAACCTGCATATGCTGCACAGGCGACACTTGGTTACTGGAATGACCTGGTCACAAAGGTACGCAAAGCACTTGATGCTGAAGGACCTTCTTTTCTTAACATTTCCGCACCTTGCCGGCTTGGCTGGGCATACGCACCAGAAAAAACCGTGAAGGTGTCGAAAATGGCAGTGGAAAGTTGCATCTGGCCACTCTATGAATATCAAGATGGCAAATATCGCATTACTATTAAGCCCAAGGAGAAAAAACCGATTACAGAATTCCTCAAAATGCAGGGAAGGTTTGCTCACTTATTCAAATGGAAGGATGATGTACCTATTAAGGAATTTCAGGAAGAAGTAGATTTTATCTGGAATAGATTACTGAAGCGAAGCGAAGTATCATAAATCATATCACAGATTACGCAGAAAAACGCGGAGTACACAGAATAATTTGAATTCTATGTGCTCCGCAAAGGCTTTTGGAAATTCATTCAGTTTATGATTAAGGCAATTATTTTCGACATGGACGGCACGCTCTATGCGAATACAGATATCAGAAAGCAGTTTGCCGCCGCTGCATATCATACCCTGGCAAAATTTGACAATATTTCAATAGACCGTGCCCGGGTTATGATTGAGGAACGGAGAGCTGAACTCAAAGCAAAAAGCGGTTTTCCAGTTCCTTATACCTTAACTTTGAAATCATTCAATATCCCGATAAAAGTCTGGCATAAAGAGAACATTGCGTTCTTTGACCCACGTGACTTTCTGCATAAAGATGAGAAATTGAAAGCGAGCCTTGTTAAACTAAAAAAGAATCATCGCCTGGCAGTTATGACCAATAATAACAGAATACAGACTGAGCGGGTCATTGAAGCCCTTGAATTGGATGGTTTATTTGATAGAATATTCACCTTTAATAGCTTTGAGATCCTAAAACCGGAACTTGAATTTTTCAAAAAAGCCGCAGTCGAGTTAGGCATTGAGCCCAAAGACTGTTTGTATGTGGGCGATCGCTATGATGTTGATTTACAACCGGCTCAGGAAATAGGCATGCAGATTTTTAAAGTTGAAGGACCTGGGGACATTTATGATATGACAAGCATAATGCTTGGACATATGGATTTACCTGCGGCTGGTGCACAAAATCTCATTTAGAACAAACATTCGAAGGGATGATACGAACATCTCCACAAAAGAATAGCGTTTAGAATACGACCGCATCCGCCTCAGGCGGACGGTCATTGTTTGACCGCCTGAGGAGTGACACTGCTTGCGGTGTCAAAACAGCACGAGTGCTGTCACTCCAGCCAGGTCTCGAAGTTATTTTCTAACATTTCGCGTGCCTTAACTGCATAAATTGAAGTCGGCTCACGCACAATAAGTTCTTCCAAGATTGTACGTGCCTCCTTTTTTTTATTCAGATCAAGATACACTTCGGCCTGAAGTAGGGCTGCATTGTGTATTTTGTGATCTGGGAATGATGTCGTTAAATCATCAAGCGCGCTGAGTGCTTGCGCAAGGTCATCCTGCTTGATAAAGGTTAGGGCAAGATAGTATAATGCATAGTTTCCTAACCTGGTCTTGACAAGATTTTTTAGGCTGTCTTTTACCGCATCGAGTTGACCGCTCTGATAAAGAAAAATCGAGTATCCCAAGGATTTGAAAGATGTCGTATCTAAACGGGCATTTTCAATCATATAGAGTTTTTCAAGAGCATCGTTAGCAAACACTGAACCGGGGTAACGGCTAACTAATTTCAGATATTCGTCGCGTGCTCCAAGGATATTACCAGTATATAGATAATCATCAGCTAAGTGTAGCCTAAGCGCAGCATTGTCATGAACGCCCAGACGGTCGTAGTATTTTTTTAGTAGTTCAATGCCCAAGCTGTCCTGTCCAGCCATGAAATAACACGTATTGAGCTCAGTAATTATTGATAATTGTGGATTTTGATTTACAAGAGTTTTCAAACTGTCAATCTTACTGTTTATTTCCAGGTTGAAAAGGACAAATAGTAATATCATCGGTCCTCAAGCAGTTTTCTGAAATACTCTCTTATGTACAATTCGTATTCGCTGGGGTATGATTCGCGTAAGGCTTTTTGGATTAGTTCCCGCAATTGGTCTTTGCCGAGTTCTGCAGGTAGGGCATCAGGATTTTCCCTAACAAGGAATTCCTCACCGGGCTTGCTTTTGCGCTTCTTTTCATAATCTTCCTTGCGGATCGATTTCTGTGCATCAAGGAGTCTTGATATTATTTTTTTCTGACGTTCGATAAGCTCACGGTCAAGTTTGTATTGGTATAAATCTTCTTCTGCCTGCTTCATTTCTTCGATTACCTGGTCAAGCATACTCTGGTGTTGGTTTGGTCCCATATCACTGCGTAGCGATTCCAGTGCTTGACGCAGGGCGCGCTGTTTGCCGGCAAGCCTTTGCACCTGTGCTCTTTGATCAGGGGTCAACCCACTAACTGGGATAGGGAAAAGACCAGACATCGATTGGCTCAGAGACATCTGTCCTTGTGATAGCTTGGAGAGCGCTTGTAAAAAATCATCCATACCAGTTGATGAACCATTTCCAGCCGCTTGTTCAAGCTTTTTGAGCATTTCGAGGCAAACAAGGTTAATTTGCTTCATTGCTTCCTGTGCATTCTGCTTAGATCCCTTAGCCTGCTTGGATTTCTCCATATGCTTAATTGCCTTGGCAAGGTTCTTACCCATACTCGGCGTAATGTGAAGACTCTTGACCTGTTGGGCATAAAGACTTTCAGCCACAGCTTTAGTGGCATTGATGATCTCGTTTTGTTGCGCTATGTCAAATGTTTTATCCTGAGCAAGATGCTCTTCAGCTTTGGAGATGTCGATTAGTTGATTTACGACATCGAGAAGTTTCTTTCGTAGTTGCGCTGATCGACCTTTTGTGAGTTGTTCATACAAGCTTTGCAGATCCGCAGCCATCATTTTTAAACTCTTTTGCATTTCTCCGGGTGAAGGGGACATGTCGCCGATCATGTCTTGAGCTTGCTGGGCGAGTTCTTCCAGAGCTTGTTTCATGTCTTGCTCAAGACCTTCGGCATCAGCAAGTTCCTGTAGCTCTTTACCGAGTTCGGAAATAGCTTTCTTCAAATCGTCAATTTCTTGCTGGAGTGCTTGAATCTCTTCTTGTTTGAGCGCTTGATCTATTTCCTCAGCCTGTTCGGCAAGCTCGTCAGCCATTTGTGCAAGCTCCTTCAATTTTTCTTCTTGTTGGAATCTTTTTAGGATCTCCAGAGTTCTCTTTATGGCTTTTGCTATTTCTTCCTGTTTCTTTTTCAAATCTTCAAGCGCCATTTGGATATCCTGAGGTCGTTTGTTCAGCGCGGTTTGTAGATTTTCCAAAGCCTTGCGCAATTCATCGGGCGCAATTTCCTGTAGTATTCTTGCAATTTCCTGGAGATGCTCAATTGATTCCTGATCAAGGAGTACACCCTGGTTCAGTTTCTCAATGGTTTTTTCGAATTCAGTCTGCCATGCATCGATCTTCTCAAGGATCTTCTGTTCTTTGGAAATTGCGGTGCGCAATTTTTCCTGGTCAGCCCAGAGGAGTTTCCGTTCCCGCATTATTTTCTCGTGCAACCTTGAAATTTCATCCATTTCATCAGCGTGTTCTACCTGGAGGTCCTCGAGTTCTCTTTGTACCAGTTCTTCTTTTCTGTCTACTTCTTCATAAATCTCTTCCATGGTAGGGAAATAGATATAGTACATCTCGCTTTTGCTCACCTTGCCGGCGTTGTCGATAATTTCTGCAAAATAAGAAACTTCGTCACCGGGTAGCATGCCAAGGTCTGACATATCCCACACGAAATATACAGTATCTTCGATTGCGCCCTGTTTTATAGGGAGCGTTTTTTTACGTTTATTTTCAAAGTTATAGTGGAACAATGCTTTTGTCAAACCGTAGTCATCACTACACCTAATACTGATATCGATCTGCATATCATGGGGCAGCTGTATATTAAACCCCGGGTAGAAGATGTCGACAAGCGGTGGTAAATCAGGCACCGCGTATAAGACTATCTGCTCTTTTATCTCAGTTGTCGATTTAAGGTACAGGAAAGCTGTGCCACTTTCTTTGACCTTGAACTCTGCGGCGAAGGTTTTGTCTTCGCACTTTACGTCGATCGTATCGTTCATGACTAGACTGCCCGAAACCAGGGATTGTGATGTTTTACCTTTCATGGTTACTTTAGTTCCTTCCGGAACGATTAGTTGCCGGCCAGTTTTGACGTCGTCTTTGAGCTTTGTGTAAGCTGGATATTTGAGAAGAAAAGTTAGTTCTTTAATGTATGCTGGTTCCAGTTGTTTCAGGAAATATTGCTCACTGGTGTGCTCGAGAAAAGCAAAATGATAAGCCAGTGATTCTTGCAACTTGATATTGTCTTCGGCAAGACCATCTTGTACAGCGAGTTTTTTCTTGGTCGTTGTTTGATTTTCAGTAAGGAAGAGTGTTGCCCTTTTCGGCAAATATACACCGTTGAGGCATAGTTTTACCTCAACTGTAGAACCTTTGAGAAGTGTTGTAGTCCCGGGTTCCACGGTGTAGAAAATTTTATGATTCAATGAGTACCAGAAGTGTCCTGGATGTATTACCGGGTGAAGCAGTGCAAAAATAATGGCGATCAACAGGAATCGCAGACTATAGTACATCAGTGTATACGATATGTATTTTCTGAAATCGATCTTTTTTATTTTCTCGGTTGCGTCTGAAATATAGGCGTTTATTAGTTCAGGTGAATATCTTTCTTTATTGTCTTCTTTAATAAATGACAGTTGAATACTATTTACAAGCTCACCTTTTAAGCCGATTTTTTCCTCAAGGATTTTTGCTCGTTTGATAAGGGAAGCCGGACGATAAAAAAACAGTGGGATAAGACCGATAATGCCAAAAAGCGGCGACTTGAGAAGAAGCAGTGCGACTGAAATCGATATTATCGTTGTGGCTAATGTAAAGAGCAGTAAAGTGGTTGAGTCAACGAGCTGCTGATGGCACGCAAACTTTTTTACTTTATTTAGAATTAAATTAATATCTGACACTTGTACCTAATGGGTTAAGCTATAGACTATAATATTGATTCCCATCTTGATGGCGTCTTCCCTTTTTTCTGGTGGATCATTGTGAACATCAGGGTCTTCCCACCCATCGCCTAAATCGCATTCATAAGTGTAAAAGACAACGAGTCGATTATCATAAAACATGCCAAACCCCTGGGGAGGTTTGGCATCGTGCTCATGAATCTTGGGTAAACCATTAGGGAATTCATAAAAAGAATGATATATGTCATGGTCAAAGGGTAGTTCAATAAGCGGCGAATCTGGAAAGACCTTTTCTATTTCTCGGCGGAAAGTGGAATCCATACCGTAATTGTCGTCGGCGTGGAGAAATCCGCCGGCGGCAAAATAGTTCCTTAAGATTTTAACGTCTTCATCTGAAAAACGGACTTTACCATGACCGGTCATATATAAATATGGATACTGGAATAATTCAGGGTCGGTGATCTCCACGTTTTCCTCTCGGGGCGCAGCCCGAATCGTCGTTCTTTCATTTATCGCCTCGAGCAAATTTGGTAAAGAAGAGGGGTCTGAATACCAATCACCGCCACCTGCGTATTTGAGACGGGCAATTGTGAAATCATACTGCGCAAAAAGCAGTGTTATCATCATGAGGATATGCATAATATAATTATAAGTTATTAAATATGGATGTCAACCCCGTTTGCAGAGTATCGGGGAAACGGAGGCGGGGAGAAAGGGAGACAATACAACCGTTATCGCGACGGAAAAGTCGCTCCCACCTTACATTGGGATTATTACTGCAGGGGAGGTTTCGAAACCTCGATTGAAATACGCCTGCGGCATGGGTGAAATATAATACACCCTCTCCCTTTTTAAGGGAGAGCCTTTTTCTTTCTATTTCCTCTCCCTTGAAGGGAGAGGATTAAGGTGAGAGTTTCCTAAAATGTCTATCAAACAATATGTCCAAGTTTCTGTTAATGCTGCAAAAAATCTAAAGATCTCGATTTAATTTGGGTAAAATTTTATTTTGTCATCGGCGTAATCTTTTTATTATCACTGCCTGTCCCGTTAATTGTGAAATGTACGGGATAATCGACACCGCAGGTGTAGTTTCTAGTTTCCATGTCTGACCCCACATGCCCCGGTGATTTTACTGTGATCAGTTTGACCTCATCAGGATCTGAGCGATGGGTTTATACATATGATGGAACAGGGGGTTTCAATGATTTTGCTAATTCAGTTGTTTCTGGTGCTGATGGCAATATCTATGCTGCAGGGCAGTGTGTTGACAGCAGTAATCATTATGATTTTACAGTAATCAGTCTTAATCCAGTAACCTGCATTGAAGAGCAGCAAGTTCTTTCCAATAAAACAATAAATTTTGGTGCAACAATTTTCAGTGGACCTCTTTTACTACCTGAAGGTAAAAAGTGTAAAGTGTTTGACATCACAGGACGAGTTGTAATGTCTGATAAGGTAAAACCAGGCATTTACTTCATTGAAATTGATGGTGTTATTACGAGGAAAGTAGTTAAGGTCAAATAACCCTCACACCTCAAACAGCACTCTCAACATTAAATCCCTGTAATCAAATCTCGTAGAGATATAACATCCTGGTAAGTTGAACTACTTGACACAGCCCTATAGCTAAATATAATATAATTAGGATGAATTCAAAAATGATTCGCAACATGGGTTATATTATTAGCATTGTATCAATACTTCTATCTATTACTCATTGTGAGTCTCATACAGAATTGAATTTTGAGCGAATTGAGTTCTCTAAATATGGCACTTGGATAAACTCACACTATATGGACATTAATAGCACAGGACTTACTGTCATTGTTGTCAAATCGCAGCAGGGAATAACTATTGATGCTAGGAAGGCTTACCTGAATGACGACGAGATTAGCGAATTACAAATATCACTTGGCGATGCTGAGTTCTACTCTCTTGATGACCGTTACGAGCCAGAAGAACAAATAATAGATCTCAATGAGTATGCTATTAGAGTTGTGAGTGGCGTAAATGCTAAATCTGTTCGTGTTCATGGAGTGGAGTATATAAACGATATGCCTTCAGAATTAGAGGCTTTGATTGCGAAACTAGAAAATATATACGAATCTATTCTTGGAAGAGACAAAATGTATATGAAGCAGGTTTTTTTTATAGGGAGGGGGTTAAGATGCCCGAATCCAGCTTCCTAACCCTAATCTTTAGACTATTTAATATGAATTAGTGTAAGAAAACGGAGGTACAAAATGTTGAAAACTATATTTATTACAGTGGTATTTCTTATTATCACATCCCAAGTCTTCGGGATAGAAAACCCTACAGCCTGGTGGAGGGCTGAATCAAATCAAGTGAGCGCGGTTCTTGGTTTTTCAGTTGGCTCCGGTGATTTTAATGGGGATGGGTATGATGATGTGATAGCAGGAGCAATGTGGTATGATAATCCTGAAGATGGTGAAGGCACGGTCTTTGTCTGGTATGGTTCTGCTTCAGGGCTTGGTCCAGAAGGTAATCCCACAAATGCTGATTGGAAGGCTGAATCAAATCAAGCAAGCTCCCGGTTTGGCAACTCAGTAGGTTCTGGTGATTTTAATGGGGATGGTTATGATGATGTGATAGTTGGCGCATATTATTATAATAATGGCCAGCCTGTTGAAGGTATGGTCTTTGTCTGGTATGGTTCTGCTTCAGGGCTTGGCCCAGATGGCAATCCCACAAATGCTGATTGGAAGGCTGAATCAAATCAAACAGGAGGTGCTGAGCTGGGCTGCTCAGTTGGCTCAGGTGATTTTAATGGGGATGGGTATGATGATGTGATAGCAGGTGCAGACTATTATGATAATCCCCAGTTTAATGAAGGTATGGTCTTTATCTGGTATGGTTCTGCTTCAGGGCTTGGCCCAGATGGCAATCCCACAAATGCTGATTGGAAGGCTGAATCAAATCAAGACGCTGCTTATTTTGGTAAAGTTGGTTCTGGTGATTTTAATGGGGATGGTTATGATGATGTAATTTCTGGTTCCAGGTATAGTAATGGCCAGACTTGTGAAGGTACAGCCTTTGTCTGGTATGGTTCAAGTGCAGGCCTTGGGCCTGATGGCACACCGGCAAATGCTGATTGGAAGACTGAATCAAATCAAGTAGATGCTTATCTTGGTTGGTCAGTTGGTTCTGGTGATTTTAATGGCGACACTTATGGTGATGTGATAGCTGGAGCATACGAGTATACTAATGGTCAGAGTGGAGAAGGCATGGTCTTTGTCTGGTATGGTTCTGCTTCAGGGCTTGGCCCAGATGGTAACCCAACAAATGCTGACTGGCAGGCCCAATCAAATCAAACAGATGCCCGCTTGGGCTACTCAGTTGGTTCAGGAGATTTTGGTGGCGATGGGTATGATGATCTGATAGCTGGAGCAAACTATTATGCTAATGGCCAGAGTTATGAAGGTATGGTCTTTGTCTGGATGGGTTCTGCTACAGGGCTTGGCCCAGACGGCACACCAACAAATGCTGACTGGCAGGCTGAATCAAATCAAACATGGGCTCGGTTGGGGAGATCAGTTGGTTCAGGAGATTTTAATGACGATTTAAAAGATGATGTGATAGCTGGAGCATGGTGTTATGGTAATGGCCAGAATGAGGAAGGTATGGTCTTTGTCTGGAGAGGTGCGCTCATCGGCATTGAACAAGAATCCTCTTCTGCAGCAGTTTCTCCACTCTCTTTGAGCATAAGCCCCAATCCGTTTTCAAAGCTGACAAAAATCAGCTTTGGCAGAGTGCAGAGCGCAGAGAGCATAGCGCTAAAAATCTACGACATTACAGGCCAACCGATTAAACAATTTAACCATTTAACTATTCAACCATTTAACCAAGTAACTTGGGATGGTTGTGATAATCTGGGTAAAAAACTACCCAGTGGTGTCTATTTCTTAAAATTCCAAGCAGAGGATTACAAAGAAACAAAAAACCTGCTTTTCATCAAATAATCTTCACCACCTCAAACTCCACTCTTTTGCCTGTTTGTTGTCTACAACCTCTCGGTACACTCATCTCGGTTGACTCGATACAAGCGAGATCTTCGACATCTTGGTGAGATGGCAGTAGAAATGGTTTATGAAAATATGAAAAAGTAGAGAGGGATCGGCAGTTTTTCACCACCGACCCCATTTTTATTTGTGGAAGTTTTGTGGAAGAATTCCACTGTTTTTATCCAGAACATATGGTAAAATCCAGAATTTAAAAAAGGCACTCTAGGCCTTATTTTACAACAACTTGCTGTGATTTCGGGGTTTTCTGTAAATGGATTTATTGAATTAGAAATCCGTTGCTCTATCCCCTGTATTGAGTAAGTCGAAATAGACTGAGCTACAGGCCTAAGATACAGTAGACACTAGACACTGCTTATTTTTCGTGAAGCGGTTTTTTCATTCCCCAATTATCTGGACAACAATTTTGCGCTGGCGCGGTCGGTTGTCAAACTCGGCAAGGACGACTTGTTGCCAGGTGCCCAGTAAGAGGCTACCGTTTTCAAAGGGTATGGTCAAAGATGGTCCCTGGAGCGCGGCACGCAGGTGGCTGAATCCATTGGCATCGCCCCATGTATCATCATGATGGTAGTGCTGCTTGGCGGGGACGAGCTTTTCGTAAAGCTCCTGCATATCTTTTATCATACCTGGTTCGAATTCAAAGGTTGTGATCGCGGCGGTCGAGCCGATATTAAAGACCGTGACATTACCCTCAGTCAATTTCGACTTTTGGAGCAGTTCTGATATCTCATCAGTGATATTTACAAGATCGCCGCTGCCCTTGGTCTTTAAGGTAATTCTCTGATTTATAATTTCCATCTTATTCTCCTTTAGGGTTCAGTAAGATGTGGGGCACATCTTTTTGTGGGTGTCTGATGACCTTAACTTCAGTTTGGTAGACTTGCTTCAGTATCTTTTCAGTTATCAAATCTTTCGGACTTCCTTGCTCAAACACTTTACCTTGGTGCATGAGAATCAAACGCTCGCAGTATAGGCTCGCCAAATTGAGATCATGGTTGACTGCTATTATTGACATACCTTCTTTATTCAGTTTTTTCAAGAGTTCCATTATTGCGAATTGATGGTGTAGGTCAAGGTGGCTGGTTGGTTCGTCAAGGATGAGTATGGCTGGTTCCTGAGCTAAAGCCCGGGCTAAGACAACGCGTTGTCGTTCACCTGAAGATAACGAGTTTATCGGTCTTTTTCTGAAATCCTGGAGATCAGCATATGCCAGTGCATGGTCGCGCGCCTCATAATCGGTTTTGTTCTCTCTTTGAAAAGCACGTAGATATGGGAATCTCCCCATCATGACAATCTCCTCGACCGTGAAGTTCAAAACAAAGTGAGTTTCCTGGGACACAAAGGCAATTTTCTTAGCAAGCTGCTTGCGTTCAATACCGCGCGTGTCGTGACCAGAGACCGTGATTGTACCATGCTTCGGTCTTAATATACCGCAGATCAACCGTAGAATAGTTGATTTACCAGCACCATTAGGACCGATAATGCCCAGAAACTCACCTTGTTTCAGGGAAAACGAAACATTGGTCAGTATTTCTTTTGTATTATAGGAAAAAGAGATATCTCGGGTTTCGATGATATTCATGCGGTCACACCTTCAGTGTCTAATATAGTCACCCGATTTACCCACGCCCCTCGCAGAGGAGCGGGGTTTATCGGGCAGGAAGAAAGAGCTTGATAAACCTGTCCTGAACGCAGTTGAAGGATAAAGCAACTACATAGTACATATCTATTCATTGTCTTCTATACAGGTAGATGAAAAACGGTACGCCGACTAATGACGTGACAACGCCGACGGGAAGTTCATAGACAGTAATTACACGGGCGATAGTATCAGCAAGAAGCAAAAAGGTTGCGCCGAGTAAGAAAGAAGCAGGTAAATTCTTAAGATGTTTTGGCCCAAATATGAGTTTTGAAATATGGGGTACAATAAGACCAACAAAACCTATGGCGCCGACAATGGATACGGTAATACCGATAAGCAAAGCAGTGGTCAGGAATATGATAATGGAGAGTTTCTGAATATCAATGCCTAATCCAGCGGCGGTTTCCATGCCCTGGGATATTATGTCGAGCTCTCGATAGTATTGATAAAGGTATAGAAGCAGAATACCCGAAAGGACAATCATCAAAATAATCATCAAACGGTTTGTTGAGTTTATGACCACGCCGAGATAACCCATTAACAGATACAATATTTCGTACAACTCGCGTCCACCCATGACCATGATAATCATGACCAGTGAAGAACACAAAAAGCTCATGACTACACCAGCAAGGATTAGACGGTCTCGCAGCAAGCCGCCTTCAATGCGCGCGATTGTGAAGACAAAAAAACCAACGCCGAGTGCGCCCAAAAAAGCAAAAAGCGGACTGATCGTGCCAAAAATCAGCATACCAACCGAACCACCCAGTGCCGCACCTGATGCTGAACCGAGTGTATACGGTTCAACTAAAGGGTTACCAAATAAACCCTGGAGGATCCCACCACAGAAAGCAAGGACGCCGCCCGCAAAGATACCTAAAATGACGCGCGAGATACGGAGCTGAAGAATATCGGTATTCAACTGAGCTGGTCCTATGATAATGCTGAGGAATATCGCAAGCAGGAAAACCAGGAAAATTGGTATATACCTATTCATCGACGATATCTTTCAGTTCTTTAAACCCTATTACCAGACGTGGTCCTGGTCGCATCAAATGGTCCTGGTTAAGGGTTGTATAGACCGCATTGTTTTTGATCGCCGTTATCTTGCGCCAACCCAGTCGGTCGGTAATTTTTTCTGGATGCAGTACAATAATGACATCCGGGTTCCGTTTTATAACTTCTTCCTGGGGTACAACCGGGTAGTCTTTTTCCAGGTCGGCGAAGATATTTTCAGCGCCAGCCATTTCCAATAGCTCATTCAGGAAACTCGGTGCGCCTATGGTTACCAGGGGTTTTGGTGACAGTTCAATGTACACACGTTTCTTGCTTGATCCTTCAACTGCGTTCAGGACAGGTTTGTCAACCCTGCTAATATGCATCTTCATGTAGTTAACCAAAGAATCAGCCGCTTGTTCTTTCTTTAAGATGCGGCCAATCTCAATGATTTCGTCATATATGTCGTCGAGAGTCCGCGGTGATGATATGAAGATATTGATATTCAGTTTTTCGAGTTGCCTTTTGATCCTCATTTGTTCGGGTAGGTTTACGATTACCAGGTCTGGTTTTCGTCCGACAATCCTTTCAAGAGAAGGGTTAGAGAAATCTCCAATTTTATAAATCTTCTTGGCTTGTTCAGGATAGTTGCAGAAGGTCGTGACGCCGACCAGATCCTGCGCAACACCGAGTGCAAATACAATCTCAGTCATTGCCGGAGAAAGTGATACTATTTTAAAACCGGTATGGGAAACAGGTTTTTCACAGCTATTAATACCCGTTGCAAGAATGAGTACCACACAGCCTATGCAGACTGCCTTTACTGCTTTACTAAACATTACTATATTGAATTGTTGTATTACTTAAATAAACCTTTCAGTTTATCCTTGGTCTTATCAATGGCGTCGTCTTTCTTTTTCTTGAGTTCCTCTTCTTTTTTCTTTTTCTCTTCTTCAAGTTTACCACGCAATTCGTCCATGACCTTACCCCGATCAAGGAAATCTTTAAAGGTATTGGCAAACGCGGTGATCTCAAGGTCGGACAATTTATCAACTAAGGGCTCTAAGTCACCTTTCTTGATTTTTGATTTGAAATGCTGGTCTAATAGAATTTCCTTGGCGCCTTCAAGCAGACTCTTGACCGCGATATTGCCTTCAAATACGCTGAAAGAACTTGTCCCGTCTTCTTCAATACTTGTCTTGAATGTTGTACCTCTGATAAATGCTTGCGCTGCATCAGTCTTCAGTTCATATTCATCTCCTTTGTTCATTTTGGTTACTTTGGAGACGACCTCACCCATAGACGCGAAGATGCGGTGAAAAATACCCTGCGGTGTTTCTTCTTTTCTTTCAATCCTAATACTGGAATTCGGCTGGAGACAAACCAGGGCATAGTTTGAAAACTGGATTTCACATTCTGAATCGTCACCAGTTGTGACAATATCATTGACATGAAGTGAAGCGTTGAGAACCGCGGCATATTTTGTTCCTTCCCGGTCAATGGTCGCGGTACCGACAAGAAACGAAACCTTTGCTGGAATGTCAGCGTTTAGAATAAACAATGTTAATGCACTCAATATTAAATTCATTTTTCTCCTCGCTTTCTGCTATGTTTATCTATATATACTTCCCAAAGATCTGAATAATTCTTGACGTCAATTTTTTTGATTTTCTTATCCTCATAAATATATTTCTCAAATTTTATAAAATGTTTTAGTTCATAGAACCGCTGCCAGAAGATAAGCGGATAACCTATGAACAACACATAAGGGAAAAGAAACCATGAGCTGTAACCCAGGGCTAGCGAAATTGTTAGGAAGAATAAGCTAACATAAAATTTAGTGATACTCACGTGGTCAGGGACAGCAACGCGGAGCGCTTGCCGGCGAATGAATATGGAATAGAGAAGTACTAAGATGCCAAGAATTTGAATGAATGGGTAGAAATGAATACGGCTGCTTTGCCACCATACAAGGGTCGCGCAGCCGATGACAAAAGACGAGTAATAGAATAATGCAAAGAGGGCGCGTAAATACCATTTGTATTGATTCAAAGGCAAAAATCCACTCTGGAAAAAAAGGTGTTTTTCATAGTATTCCACGCATAGCCATAAAACTAATATCATGGTGTATATGTAGGTAATAAGCCAGTTATTAAAGGGCCTGAAGAAATTGTAGAAAAACAGCCCTGAATAGAGAAAGATAAAAACGACCCAGAGAAGTCTTTTCCAGTTAAGTTTCTTTTTATTTGCCATTATTAGAACCGAGTTTGTAGAACATATCAAACAGATAAACACCGTAGTCGTCAGGTAAGAGCACGTTATTGTTCTTTTTTGGTTTACCCCAGGTTTCGTATTTTTTATCTTTGTTTACCTTTTGTATCTGTTCTTTATTCATAACCTTTTTGCTGAATTTCATTTCACTGGTTATGCTATTCAAGATTTCCTTGAGGGCGATTGAATCCCTGTTAATGTCGTTAATAAATAAATCCTGAGGGTAAAGAATTAGATTCACGCTTTCATTTTGCGACATCTTGCACAGAATGTATTCCTTAAGATTTTTTTCTTCAAGATAAATCTTTTGGTTCAGAGTTTGCTCGAGCTTCTCTTTGAATCTTTTGATCTTGCCAGCTAACAATGTATCAAGTCCAACATTGAGCGGGGTCATAGTCGTATCAGTTAATCCACGGTCTTTAATAAAGAAACTAATTTTCATTGGAGCAATATCAAGCAACTTGTTTTCGATTATCCAGATAACATCGCTTCTTTGTTTTACCAATGAGATTTGTATTTCATCGTCAATCGTCAGCGTATCTTTATCTTTGCGCAAAATCGCAAATCTTATGCCTTTATAATTTTTTATGGCGTAACCCATTGATTTAGGTATCAGGAAATAATTGATGTTATCAATCCAAAAGGTGAGTGAATCGGCGATCACAAAATCAATGCCGGTTTCATTGAGGAGTTCATAAAACCCTAATCTGCCAAGGATTATGGACATGAATGGTGGATCAGTTTTGAGATGGCCGACCTTAAGGCCTGGAAGACCTTTTATGCTGGCAAGGAGCGGTTGATCCTGGTAAATGTCGTTGAATAAAGACGATACATACAGCACTTCAATGCTTTCGACATCCGGGGCATATTTTTTGGGACAGTTTAATAATAATGGTAATACCAGCAAAAAAAGATAACGCAATCTCATAATCTCAAGTATAACTACAGATTTACCAATGTCAAGTGACCGTCGTGGCAGGGGTTTCTACAGGGTTTACTGTTCTGGAAAATCTTGCAGAAATTCTTCGATATATTTTTCTGCGTCTTCGAGGTCTTGTTCATCAACCAGAACCTCACCCCAACCACCTTTCATGATTTTAGGTAAACCATCGAGCCAGGTTGTTTCAAAGCGTTGTATCATGGCGTTGATACCTTTACCTTTCAGCATCTCTCGCAAGGTGATCGCGGTGAATTCATCAGGCGCCATAAAAGCAGATTTGAGCATGTATTATTATAGGTTAAAAGATTTTGATGTCAATATTCCAGAATCTGTGGGAACTCCATGGAGAAATAGAACGGCATTGACGTACTGCAAATAATGGCTATAATGTTTTGACGAAAGGATAAAAGATGAGAGTTATGAAATTATGCACGGCAGCTTTATTTCTTGTAACCGCCTCCCCTTTGTTTGCTCAAATAACCATTGACTGGACTGAAATACCGCAAACTATTGGCACCAGCTGGACAAAAAACTCTAAGGACATCGTAACCGTTGATCTCGGTTCTACAGGCGGTCCGCAGACCTGGAATTTCACATCGCAACCAATGGGTACAGATAGTGTGATTTTACTCGTTGTTCCCGTGTCATCAACACCTTTTGCAGATTCTTTTCCTGACGCAAATCTGACTTATAAATCACGTGCGGATGGTGATACGGCGTATCAATATTATGAGCTCGAACCCGGTTTTATGTGTATGCTTGGGTTGGCTGTGGTGACTACTGATACGTCCAATGTTTTTCGCTACATACCAGCAGATTCGGTCTCTTTACCAGTGAATTACGGCGATAGCGCTTATTACCATTACGGTTATCTAATAGACCTTGGCATGGGACCTATGTATGAATGTCGATTCGATATGCACGGTAAGCGGGTCGTCGATGCTTACGGGACAGTTGTGATTCCTTATGGTAGTTTCGAGTGCCTGCGTATTTGTGCATTTGATACATGCGATTTTTCGATTGACTCAAGCGGTGTGAACATATATTTCCAAAGTACTACCCACATTAGATATGAATTTCCAACCGAGGATTTCAGCAACGTCGTTTGTATTACAAGCTACCCGGGGGAGACAAACCAAAATTTCACAGAGGCAGAGGTTATTGAACGCCTTACCTTTTTTTCCACGGCCATTGAAGAATCCAAGACAGCGCCTATTCTTTCATCATCACATCAGCCAAACCCGTTTTCCAGTCATGTGGCAATCACCTATTCTCTCACCAGGACAAATCATGTTAGTCTGAGAATATATGATATCAACGGAAGATTAGTCGGAACAGTAGTCAACACATCTCAACCTCAAGGTAGTTATTCAGCAATGTGGTGTGGTAAGGATGAGTTAGGTAATCCATTACCAAATGGTGTCTATTTCTATCATCTAAAGGTTGATAATACAAGTTCCATGGGGAAGATACTATTGATTGAATAAACATTGTTAGTTGTTCGGGACGACATCTTTTAGCGTATAGGCGAAGTGGTCATAAATTCATTAAAATCAAGATAAAAGTGGAGTACTTGGCTAGATAACCGATTGACTATGTAGGTATCCTGTTTATAATTCCCTATGAAACAAGCAGTGGCGGTTGTGATAAAAGAAGGTGATAAGTTTCTTTTGATCAAGCGGGCGAAAAAAGGTGAAGCAGAAGATTACTGGTGTCCGATAACCGGAGCTATTGAACGAAATGAAACCCAGGAACAAGCAGTAATACGCGAGGCGAGTGAGGAAATGGGGATTAGAGTGAAGCCGATTGAAAAGGTGTGGGAGTGTTATACTGAAGATAAACAGTATCTTTTGCACTGGTGGTTTGTAAAACTAATTGATAACCGGATAAAAATCAATCCGGACGAGGTGAAAGAATACAAATGGGTTACTTATGAACAGATGAAGAATATCGGCATGATGTTCAAGGCGGATTTGGTGTTTTTCAAGGAAGCGAGTAAACCCCGTTGGAAAAATTGTCCTTCAGGGCGGGGATGCTAAAGAGTAAATAAATAATGGGTTTCCTACGGGGCAAACCTCTATCTAACTCAACTATGTAAGATAATACCCATACAGGGTAAAAAATTCCATAATCCAGCAAAAAAACCATAATTTATGCTATATTTCGAAGAAAAATATCGAAATTCAGGCACAAAAATTGCTTAAAGGATTAAGTATAAGGAGGTGGATATGAAATTTAGGATGTCGTTCATAAACAGGTCGCTGTTTATAGTTGCGATTCTCTTGGTTTTCATCATAGGATCACTACAAGCCCAGGTTATTGTTCTCTCACCGGTTGAAGATGTTTTTATCTATACCTTTGGCGGTGGACAGGGTGGTAATCCATTTATAAAATACGACATGTCTACGGTTCCTCCTGATATGGTAATCGATTCTGTATATCTTACACCATTTGTATGGTCTATTGGTACAGACTGGGATGAAGATGTGAACTACTGGAATGTCAATGATCAGAACTGGACAGAGGGTGATTCTGCAAGATTAATTTGGGATTTACCAACATCAGATTCGACCCACCAAACAAGTGGTTTTGGCACCGTGGTTGGCTGGACTCAGTCTGTGGACCTTGCCGCGATATTCTTGACTGATTACAATGTAGGTAATACATACTGCAGTATCAAAATGAAGGATCCTGACGACGTGACGAATGTACCACCGCCCGGAAGCTATCCAATAAATGACAATGATTCAATAGTAGTGGGGAATATACTATTTGATGGACATACAATATTTTGGCCACGAGAACAAGTGAACGGGCCACCCTGGCTGAACATATATTATCATGAAGTTGGTGTTTCTGAAGAGCAAAGCAGGATTAGCATGCCATGTCTACAAGTCTACCCGAATCCATTTAAGCAGATGACCGACATCATTTTCGGCAACTTACAACGCGCAGGGAGCATAGAGTTAAGAATATACAATGCTGCAGGTCGTCTTGTACGTGTTTTTCCCGTAAATCAGTGTAATCTGAATGATTCTGTGAAATCTGTGTGTTGGGATGGACGTGATGCTTCAGGCAAGCAATCACCACCTGGTGTTTATTTTTGCAGACTTGAAACTGGCGACAAGACAATAATCGAAAAGATTTGCTTAATAAAATAGTGGTCGAACAAAACTAAATTTCTTTCTTTGCTGCAGTAGTTTCGGGTGAATACAGCATTACTGGTTTAATAAAGCCTAAGAGGAGTTTTTCTCCTACTTCTCTGAATACGAAATCATCTTTCGTTTTCTCATAGGTTTGTCCATCGATGAGTATTTCTACGTTATGAGCATTGCACATATGGACTAATTGCGCAGCAAGATTTACATTTTTCCCAATTACAGTGTAGTCCATTCTCTTTACATGACCTACATTACCGGCAAGGACTTCACCCGTACAAATGCCAATGTCGATTTCAACGAGGAAGTTAAGTGGTTTTCGCCACTTCACATTGATATCTTCGATTTTTTTCTGGATATCAAGCGCACATTTCACCGCGCGAAAAGGATCGTCTTCGTGCTTGATTGGTGAACCAAATACTGCCATAACTGCATCACCCATGAATTTGTCGACGGTCCCTTCATATTTTAGAACTGTTTCAACGATCGGTCCAAAGCAATCGTTTAGAAACGAGTGGGTTTCTTCTAAAGACAGAATATTCACGATCTTATTGAAATGCCTTATGTCAGTGAATAATACACTCGCGCATACTTTATTTGCAGCAAAAGCCACTGCACTTCCTTGAAAGAAATTGCTTTATATAGCCGGACTATTTAATCTGCAATAGCGGTATAAAGCTCTTGTCATAAGGTGCGATGACAATAGTATTATTAGGCGACTGGTACAGACCCCGGAGGTTTTCAAGGTATTTCCAGGATAAATAAGCCCGACCTCGTTCGCCGATCAATGACTGAGCTATAATCTTCTGCGCATTGGCTATCCCGCCAGCTTCGATCTTTTTCCTGTCGGCTTCTTTGATCTCTTTTAACAAGACAAATTCCATTTTCTGGGCATCTTGCTCAGCCTCAAGCTTAGCTTCGATCGCATTCTTAACTTTTGCAGGAAGTTTGATATTTCTCAAGAGGACTTTTTCCAGGATAATTCCTCGTTCTACAAAAAGCTTGGCAAGCGATGTATTGATTTCGGTCTGGACTTCTTCTCTCTTTTCTGAGTATATTTCAACTGCATTGTATTTGACCGTTGTGTTTCTGATTGCAGTGCGGGCTGCAGGACGGACAATTTTTTGGACATAGTCCTTACCGATTTTCTGAAAGACAATCGCTGCTTGAGTTCCATCTAAGTGAAACCAGACCGTGAGGTCCATGGCAATTTCTAAGCCGTCTCTGGTGAGTGAAGTAATCGCGTCATCACCATATCTCTGACCTTCTTCCGCAGCAATCGACATTGTATATGCCTGGGTCCGGATGGTCATTATCTCAAGGTCAATAAACGGGTTTACCACGTTGAGTCCCTCTGATAATGTAGAACCAGTGAGCACTTTACCGAATAATACCTGAACGCCTACATTACCGGCTGGCACGATACGAATCAATGATGCGATTATAAGGATTGCGGCGAGAGCAAAACCACCAAAAGAGGCGAACTGGCGTGCCTTCAGCTTATCCTGAAAGCGCCGGTCTTCAGGTTTCACCTTAAATGAACCTCTGAAGATGAATACTGCGATGAGTATTATGATACCGAATATAAACATTGCTATCTCCTTTCTTTGTTATCTATCTTCTGATTATACCAAGATTTACACATATGTCAATCATGATAAGTAGAAACTCGGACACATCTTTATCCCTTGATTTTGAATTTATCAGATGAACTCCTCGCCTTTGTCCTCTCCTCAAAGAGGAGAGGAAACAAAACTTGGTGGAACATTGTAGTCGCACGATTCATCCACGCCCCTTATGAAGGAGCGGGATTCATCCACGCCCCTTATGAAGGAGCGGGATTCATCCCGCAGAATATAGGAGTTCATTAGCTTGCTAATGTGTTGTCGCATGCGCCATTCCTTCACACAACTTGGCGGACAGGAAATGTCGCTATATTGAAAAATTTGAAAGAGTCGGATAAATCCGACCGCTACAAAATCTAACAAAA
>JAUVZL010000005.1 GCA_030602565.1 Candidatus Stahliibacteriota bacterium | reverse complement strand
GTGATCGGTCAAAAGGATTTGGATTCGTGGAGATGCCCACTGCAGCTGAAGCGCAGGCTGCAATCGAGGGGCTAAATGGTAAAGACTTAAAGGGAAGAACGCTTAACGTGAATGAGGCACGCCCTCGAACTGAAGGTGGTAAGGGTGGAGGACGTGGTGGTGGCCGTCGTTTCTAGTCGTCGCATACAATAGAATATAATACTACCAAATAAAATTTCGCCTAACAAAACGCTGCACGGGTTGCTAACGATTGCCCGTAGGCTTTGTCGTTATGCAGTAGTGATAGTTTGAATTAGGATAATCCGATGTGGAATTCTCTTTCCCAGCCCTGGCGAGTAAGTTTCGAACAAGGGTAGATTGTCTACTGTTCTGGCTCTTTTCCTGTTGGAGTCGCCCGATTCAGGTCTTCTTCGATAATGTAACCTGATTCAATTAGAATTTTACCAATTAGTTTCGAGGATTCACCTCTCATCTGTTTTGATCTTGCTTCAATGATCTCTTTAGAAGTGGCAATATCTAAATGAATCAAAATCTGCCCGAGACGCAGATAGTTTGGTCTATGGTGCATACCTTTTCACTTTCCTTTCTCCTTGTGGGTTTGTCGTTTCTCTGAAGTAGCACCACTTGTGGTGCGCAAAAATGTTTGATATTTCAACAAGTAACCGAACGAAGTGAGGTTATCTTGATAATTTCTATCGCAGATCAAGGTCTGCCACCTAAGGATGGTGCTTTTATAATCAATTTTGCATTAAAGGCAGGGGGAACCTGGAAGCAAGATTTTTTTAGAAGATCTTTGCACCAATTTTTGGAAAGAGAATCCAAACCGAGCAAGGAACCTATCCCATTTACTTGTGCGAATTAAAAGAGCATTTAGGATACCCACCCATCTACTTGAAATTTTCCGTAGAGGAGGTGAGCCAGTATTGGTCAACCGAGGGATACATTTTATTACTGATTATGCAGAGTTTGAGCAACTCCTTACCCATGCAAATGCACTGGAGCGGGCAGGCGAGTGGGGTTTTGCAAAGAAAGAGTATTTGAGAGCATTCAAGTTATTCCGCGGTGAACCTTTTAAGAAAATGTATGATCCCTGGTCTGAGCATATGCGACGGGCGATTTTGAATGAACTGGAGAGCAATGCAATAAATTTTGCGAAAAGTTGTCTTGAACGAGGTGATTCGCCAAACAGAGTGGCGGAGCCAAAAAGCGTGGCAGATGCAAGAAAAGTTCTTGAAAAAGTTTTGAAGATAATTCCCACATCAGAGGAGATTAAAAAAATGTCCGATAGTTTTATTGTCTGATGGTCGTATAGTCAAATAAAAGGACTTCTATTCAGATGTTCTTATGCCTCTGATCCTTACTCCATCTTTGGTAATGATCACGAGTTGCCCCTCTATCTTCTTTTTATCCATTGTATTAAAATTTTTTTTGAAAAGTTCAGTGGTTTTATCCACTGTCATTTTGTATAGCTTAACAACTATTATACCTCCGCATCGTTGTGGTGGAAATCTTATAATTCGAGAGAAATCCTTGTCCATCGTAAGAATTATGAGTTCTTCTTTGACAGCCTTTTCATATATCTCATCATCAGAAGCACCTGAAAGGGAGGAATGCCTTACACTAATCACATTATGTCCCTCTGACCTCAAAAACTCGATGATCGGTTCAAAGACATTCTCATTAGCGATGATATTCATGTAATCACCCCTGCTTCTTCTTCTGTCAGAAAAGCAGCATAGCTTATGCATACCTCAATATCTGCATCTTTAAGGTTTGGATATGCCCTCTTTATACCTTCATAATTTTCTCCAGCCGCTAATAATTCGAGGATAATGTACACAGGAATCCGTGTTCCTTTAATGCATGGCTTACCACTACAAATTTTTGGGTCACTACTTATTCTTGAAAAATAATTATTCATATTTTATTCCCTTTTTTGAAACAATTAATTCTAATTAAATTATATTGAAAGTCAAGAATTAAATCTGCTTATCAGATACCTAAATTGTTAGTTCAGTGAATTCTGCTTTTGGAATGAACAGAATCTTTTTATCCCATTCTTGGAATAAAACGGCAAAGTGCTCAAAAACATCCTTCCTTCCTAAAATGGGTGGTACTTCTTCAATTAGTGCCCAAGCAATTCGACACTCGAATATTTCTTCGCCAACGGTCATTTTAACCATCTTATAGATCACCGCTACTTTTCGTTCACCAATGCCAGAAAGTTCTTCCATCGCTTCTTTAGTGAGTTTTAGATTCAATATTTCACCGGCAGATTTTGGTATCAAAGTTATATCTGCCCCGGAATCAATGTAAGGAGAAATTAAAAGTTTTTTACCGTTAGCTTCAAGCAAAACCTCAGCAGCGGGTCTATATACAACCTCGCCACGAGACTTTTCTGTCCGATACTTGAATTCAACGATCATTAAAATCGAAAGAGAATTAAAATTTCCTGTTTTGGGATTTTGGCCAATAGCGGCATTCTCTCAGGATATTTCTTTAGTGCCTCTTCTAAAACGATTTTCGCATTATCGCCATTTGCTACTACTTCTTCGTCAATAATTGCTACCCATTTTCCACTATACTCAGCAAGATCATTATTTATATAAAACTCGTAGGATTTATCCTTCATATCTTAATCATACGCGGTTTATATTGCATGTCAATACTGAATTGCAATACCTTATTGCGACATGATAACAACTGGTCTGAACATATGAGCGGGGTGATTTTGTATTGGAGTGCAATAGCTTGTTGGAGTGTAATGAAAATCCCGTTCTGTTGGGGCTATTGCGTAGTTGAGCGTCAGCAAGCTGACGCACTCCAGGGGGTAGATGTTTCGCTACGCCATCATTTTAATCATGTTTGATAAATCTCCGAGAGCCTCGTTCTTCAGACGGGATGAGCGGGCAAACCACTACAATATTCGGGTAGATTTTGATATCTGGATTTTGAGTTTGATTAGATCTTAAATCTACAATCTAAAATGTATTAGATTCTTCTTCTAAACCCCTGACCTAATACTTCAAAGACATCGGTTAGTATCACAAAGGCTTTTGCATCGATTCCTTTGATCAATGATTTGAAGCTGTGGGTTTCTTTTTTGGTAATGACGCACATGATAACCGGTTTCTTTTCTTTTGTGTATGGTGAGTATCCATCGAGGATTGTAACGCCCCGTTTCATCTTTTTGTATATTTCATCAGTGAGCTTCTCGTGTTCAGCACTGATTACAAAGGCAGCGCGCGCGTAATCCATACCTTCAAGCACAAAATCAATGACCTTGGACGAGAGAAACAAAGCAAGATATCCTAACAGCGCCAATTCAATGGAGCCGGTGATGACACCGGCAAGGGTTATAACTACGAAATCGACGATCATTATCCACATACCAATTGATAAATTGGTGTATCTCGTGAGGATTTGTCCGACAATATCAGAACCTCCAGTACTTGCTTCGCCGCGGAAAACAAGGCCTAAGCCGAGTCCCAAAAGTAACCCACCATAGAGAGCGCCGAGTATTATATTGTCGGTCGGTGTAGTTATTTTGAGTGTGTAAGTGAAAAAGTCGACCAGGATATATGTGATAAAGATTGCGACAACTGATTTTGCTCCAAAACGAACCCCCAGAACTTTGAGGGCGATGAGAAAAAGAGGGATATTTAAAATTATTGTGACAATACCTACTGGCGAACCGTATAAGAAATGCAAAAGCATGGCAATCCCGGTTACACCACCAGGGACGATTTGGTGCGGGATCAAGAATGCCGCATAACTCAGGGCACACACCACGCAGCCGACAATTATATATACTGTCTTCATAGCTTAATTTGTTTAGGCAAGGTACCAGTGTCCTCTAGATTTGATTTCAGTCAAGCAGGTCGCTAAAATGAAATCTGGTGTTTTTTGTCGTTCTTGCCAGAATTCTTACCCGAGCTCACTTGTGCTTCACGCAGCCTTGCAATAAATACTTTTATTTTTTCTAGTTCTTTTTTCTTGGCGGCGATATCTTTATCGAGCTTCTCCTTCTCGCCCTTTAGTTTGACGATATTAGTCTTCATTGTGTCCAGCTTTGCCACCAATGTAACAGCCTCTTTTTTCTTCCCCTGTAGTTCAGTGAGTTCTTGTTTGGTTTCTCTAAGCTCCTCTTTGAGTTCTGCCTTTTTACCCTCTATCTCCTGGTTGATATCGACAAGCTCCTGTCGTCTCTTATCCAGCTTGGATATCATGTCGGCCTCGATGACTTTAGCCTTTTCTATTCGTCCCTCGACCTCAGAGCGTTTTATTTTTAGGTCGCCCAAATTGCCCTTTATCTCATCGACATTTTTTGCCATTTTATCGATTTCAGTTTTGTATTTGTCACGTTCTTTGAGAAGATCTTTTGTTTCCTTCTTTAATTCTGCAGCTGATGTTTCCTCTTCTTTCTTCAGAAATTCTAATTTTTCCGTAAGGTTGTTTACCCTTTCTTGTCTTTCTGTGATTTTTCCTTCGATAAGAGACAGTTCTTTTTTGCGGGTATCGAGCAGTTGCTTGACCTTTTCGTCTTGTTCAACTGCTAATTTGATATCCTCGTACTCTTCTTTCATTTTGGGTAACGAAGATGTTATTTCTTGATAATCACCTTCGATTTCCTTTAGCTTGGCTTCTTTTTCTTCGAGGTCTTCAGCGACCTTTGTTAATTCGGTCTTTTTCTCTTGGAACTCCTTGTTGATTGCTTCGTATTTGTCGGCTTCTGGTTTAAGCTCGGCAATTTTCTTTTTCTCAAGCTCGATTGATTCACCTAGTTCTTGGGCTTCCCGTTTTCGGCGATCAAAGTCTTCTTTTATTTTTTTGTACTCGGGTTCTATTTTCCTTAATTCTTTTTCTTTTTCTGTTAGTTCGGCGACCTGTGGCTTCAATTCATCGTATTCTTCGCGGATGACATTTAGTTTGGTGCTTACCTGGTCGAATTCCTTTTGGTTCTTGGCTAGTTCTTTTTCTAAGACGGTGTTTTCCTTCTTCATACCTTTGTACTTATCGTCGAGTTCCTTAAAGGATGTTTCCAGGGTTCCAAACTCCAGCTGAAACTGAGAAATATTTGAGACGAGTTCAGCTTCTTCCTCCTTCATGTTCTTCAATTCTTCTGCCACCTTATCGTGTTCTTTCTTGAGTTCCAATAATTCCTCGTTGTCTTTCTCAAGACTTTGCTTTTCCGCGGTCAAGTTACTGACGTCTTTGGTTAGTTGCTCAAGGGCTTCAGTATTTTCTTGGAGTTCCGTCTTCATCGTAGCAATTTTGGAGGTTATTTCTGGCTCTTCTATTTTCATGTCCTCGATTGCCTTCTCGTATTGCTCCTTTGTTTCAGTTAGCGACTCAACTTCGGCGCTGAGTTTCTCATATTGTTGCTCTTCTTTCTCACCGCTTTTTTTCACAGTATCCAGTTCTTTGCCAAGGGTATTTTTTTCTTCATTCATTATTTTCAAGTCTTTTTCTGTAATTCGAAGGTCAGCAAGCGCATTGCGTAGGGTCTGTTCGACTTCCTGGTATTCGGTTTTCAACTCTTCAGTTTTCACTTTGATGCTATTGTATTGTCTTTCCTGGTCATTCTGACCTTTTTGAGTTTTCGCAAGTTCTTTTTCTACGCTATTGAGCTCCTTTAATATTGAGGCATGGCGGTTTTTCATCTCTTTTATCTGACCATCAAACTTGCCTTTTTCTCCGCTGAGCCGGTCAATGTCTTTTCTCAAATCCTTTAAGTTCTTATCCAATTTTTCTTTTTCTGCCGAGAGTTTATTAATATCTTTATGGGTTAATTCGATCTTCTTGGCATCTTTGCCAATCGACTTTACGGATTCCTTAAGCGTCTTTTCTTCTTTTTTAAGGCTTTCAACACTCTTTTTAAGGTCCTCAAGCTCGCCGGCTATTTCCATCTGAGACGAATATGCGTCGGCGATCTTATCTTCCATTTCTTTAAGTTCTTTTTTCTTTGCATCAAGGTCGTTTTCAGCTTGTTCGAGTTTTCCCAGTTTTTCCTCAAGATCAGCTAAAATATCGATGTCATCTTTCTTTGCCATTTTACCCCCTATGGTTTAGCGTAAACCATATTAGCAATGCTTTCCTCCGGATTAGCGGGTTGGCCTGGAACTGGCCGCTGTTTTCCTAAGGGACAAACATATTTTGTCCTCACCAACCCCAGGGGATGTGGTTTAATCCCTAAAATATCCGGTTGTACCGCGAGATTTTGAAGTCTGTGAAAGAGAAAGACGCCGGGCGCTTCATTTAGCATTTTTTCCTCAATCTGTCGGTACAAACTAATTCTTTGGTTCAAATTGCGTATTTTACGTGCTCGGTCGATATCATGGTCAATTTCAGATGAGGAGAAGAAAAATGTGTTACCTGACCTGCCATGTGATGCCGAATGGAACAACGGATACACAAAATTATCAGGGTCACCATTATCACTAACCCAACCTCGAAAAGAAAGTGTGGATTCGCATGCATAAGTTCTCTCAATCAAACTCTGCCACGGCATGGGGTTTATATCGATGCGCAAGCCAATCGCCATGAGGCTCGTTTTGATGAACTCAGCCCGTTCTATTGCGGCTGGTGTGTCACTTATATCGAGCGCATATATACTGGGCAAACCATTGGGAAAGCCGGCTTCGCTCAGCAGCCTCTTGCTTCTCGCCGGATCAAATTTATAGCCTTCCAAACGGTGATTAAAGACATCCATTGAGGGTGGGAAAACACCTTTTGCCCCTATTGCAGAACCTTTGAGAAATTTATTTACAAATTCACTCGTGTTAATGGCATGAGCGAGAGCTTGTCTGACTTGTTTGTTATCAAACGGTTCTTTCTGACAGTTAATGCATAGATATTGTATTCCGAGCTCAGGGAGGGTGTAGAGTGATTTTGGCATTTCAACCCTCATTCGCTTTAACGCATCACCAGTAGGTTGAAAAATCGATAGTGCGCGTTTTTTAAAGAGTTCATACGCCACATTTTCGTCCTTAATAACGAGAAAGTCAAGTTCATCTACAGTTGGTCTCCCTTCGAAATAATAGTCATTAGCCTGGAGGATAATTCTATCTCCTTTTTCCCAGGCGATTAATTTGAAAGGTCCCGCACCAATCGGCAAATCATCATCTAAGTATGGGTCAGCGATATCACATGCCAGGTTAGCAAGAATCGGCAGGAAAGGGTATTCTAAACTGAGTTTTAGAGTAGAATTGTCAATTATTTTTATCCCGAGTGCGGTTCTTTGTTTGGTTTCAGCAAATTCTTCAGCACCTGTAATCATATCAAAGAGACTACGATTCGGTCCCTCAAGAGCTTTTATAATTGATTCCCTGATATCCTCAACCGTAATTGATCTGCCATTCTGATATTTTATGTTTTCGCGCAGCCGGAAGGTATATTCTCGACCATCTTGTGATACCGAGTAATCTTGGCAGAGCCCAGGGATGATATCCGCCCCATCGCCGAATTGAAACAGCCCAGATGAGTAGTTACAGATTACCCGGTGAGAATTGACATCGGTCTTCACGTCTGGTTTTAGGGTTAAGGGGTCGCTAGGCAAGTTAACCGTTAATATTTTCTTTGTTTTGATATAAGCTGGCGCTTCACCTTTCTTGCGGACGAATAACCGATTGAATGAACTGCCTATTTTGGAAATTTGCTCAATGACCTCTTCGTAGTTCTGCCACGCATTACCAAGCGTTGTGTTTTCTTTATCCAAGCGGCTGATGATTTTCGAAATTTCTTCGGTTTGTTCTTTTTCTTCACCAAAAACACGGCTGATGTCATCGAGGAATATTTTTATTTTTGAATAATCCGGCGGCTTGATCTTTTCTGGACGTACCAACATCCTTTCTTTACCCAGAACATTAGCATCCTTTTTTACCAGTGTTAGTTGTGGAACAATACTGGCGAATGCTCGTTCGGTTTCTGCTTCAAGTTGAACAAACTCGTTCACAATAGGTAAGATAATGTCCTGGTATTTTGAGCTTCTGCCTTCTTCAATTTTCGCAAATACAGACAGGGTTTTGATCTTATTGAAAATTTTACCGGTTGAAGAGACAAGCACCTCGATTTTTTTAATCTCAGAACTCAAATTTTCACCCAAATCGTTCAGGCGTTCATAAATACTCTGTATTTCATCCAGGAAATTCTCAATCTGCTTGCCCAAATCAACGATTTCTGCCATATCCGTACCCAGGGTCTCTTTATATTCATGAATTTCTTTTACCGAGTTATAGAGTTCCACTATTTGACTGGTCATATTGCCAATACTTTGGTAGATCTTATGCGGGAACAGTGGTGGTTGTTTGCCGGTTGAGAACTTCGCTATGTTTTTTATATTTTCTTGTAAAAAAAAGTTATACTGTTGTTCAATAAATGATGTGCTTGAACTTTCAACGTTATTTGAAGCTTGTTCTTTAACTAATGAGGAAGTTTCGCTCAGAGCATTCAAGGTCTGGGCTAAAGAACTGATTTGTGTGCAGTGAACTGAGATGTCGTCGATCGTATTCATCGATATGAGGAGTTGGTTCTTTAGAACATTTAACCCTTCGGATACGCTGGCTTTTAGTCCTTGGTTAACGAGGCTGTTTTCTTCCAGTTGGGTGATTATATTCTGCAGTGATACAGTTGTGTCATCAATCGTCTTTAGGGATTCGAACAATTGTTTCAGTAAAGTGCGTGCCCGCGACGAGAATACGATTGTCTTACTGAGTTCTTCAATTACTGGGCTGGCAATTTGTTCAAGGTTGTTCAGTAAAGTGCTGAAATCCTGAAATGGAAGTTGGGCAAGCCGGGCAAGCGAGAGGCACTCTTTAGCGATAATTGCCAACCCCTTACCTTCTTTCTTCGCGTGGTGGGCGCGTATTTCTATATTCTTGGAAAGGTTAGCCAGTGATTGAGCTGATTTGACAAAGAGGCCTGCGTTATTCTGGATTTGCTGCAGCATGTTGATCAAAGACTTCAGAAATTCACTGAGGCTCACCAGCCGGTCGTTAGTTTCCTCCATGGTGTCCTCGTATTGCGTGTACGAGTCCTTTAAAATAAGAATATCCTTGTGTAGGCTCTTGGAGTAATTCTGAATAATCTTTATTAGTTCGTCACCCCGCGAGAAACGGGCAAAAAGAACTTCCATTTCCCGAGTGAGCTTTTGTATATTATCATTGTTCTTGTTTAGTAATTGTGAGACTTCATTTACATGATCCCCAAGGATTGCAGTCTTATTAAGATATTCGTTAATTTGTGTCATAAGTATAGTAGCGGCGGAGGGATTTGAACCCCCGACACAGAGATTATGATTCTCCTGCTCTGCCAGCTGAGCTACGCCGCCTCAATCAAAATTATATCTAAAAATGGTGCACTGTCAATGACAATAAAGTCTGATTTCCGTGTGTTTTTTGTTGACATCGTATGAAAATACGTTATTCTTTCACTTAGCCTATGCGGATTCCTATAAGAGTAAAATTCAGCATCTTGATGTTTCTCCTTATGCTGGTGATAACGAGTGTTATCTTCTGGTTCACTCTATATCGGGTTAGGAAATCTTTGACTCACGAAATAAGGCTCCAGGGTGAAATTCTGGCAAACCTTATTGCTTTAAATGCCGAAGATCTACTGATTGCAAACGATGACCTATACTTAGTGCGTCTAGTAATTGATGCAGTCAAGAATGAAGGCGTGCGCTATGCGTATATTACAGACCGTAACAGTGTTATTCGTGCGCATAATGAGATGGCGCTGATTGGCCGTCCGGTGGATGTGATTATTAAACCGCACAATATATACCACGTAACTCGACCGATTGTGTTAGTCGGGCAAAGGGAGATCGGTAAGGTTAATGTGGGGCTTGATATGGAAAGGATAATCGACACGACCAATGCTATGCAGGTTGTCCTTATAGTTATTTCGGTAACGGGGTTACTCCTCGGTACGCTCGGCGCCATGTTGCTTTCACGATATTTTACTGGTTCAATTCACGAACTCCTTAATGGGGTTAAAGCGGTCACAAAAGGGGATTTGAGTCTAACACTGAAAAGAAAAGCTGATGATGAAATAGGTGATTTGACGACTGCCTTTAACCAAATGACTGATAGCCTGAGGGAGAAAGAACAAATCAAGGATGCGTTTCGCAGATATGTATCGCGGCAGGTGGCTGAAGAGATCTTCAAGAACCCGGATCAATATATCGAAACACTACAAGGGAGCAGGCGTAAGGTTACAGTCCTTTTTGCCGATATAAGAGGTTTCACACCACTTACCGAACGTTTACCTGCTGAAAGAGTTGTCACGTTGCTCAATGAAGTGCTTACGATCATGACCAGGGTCATTTTCAAGTATGAGGGGACGGTTGATAAGTTCATCGGCGATTCTATAATGGGAGTTTTTGGCGCGCCCATTGCTCATGATGATGATACTGATCGATCGATCCACGCCGCCGTGGAAATTCAGAAGTCCATGTTTGAAATGAGCGAGCAGAGAAACAGAAAAGACCGCGAAATGATGAAAGTCGGCATTGGTATCAACACCGGTGAGGTGGTGGTTGGGAACATCGGAGCCAAGGTCCGTCTGGATTACACGGTCATCGGTGGCGCAGTTAATATCGCGAATAGACTTCAGGAAGTAGCTAGTGGTGGCGAAATAATCATATCGGAAGATGTATTTAAAGAAACCAAGGTTCCCTATAAATTTTCTGAGTCCATGTTTATTAAAGTGAAGGGGAAAGAAGACCCGGTTAAAATCTACCAGGTTCTGTACTGATTCAGCCGATAATCAAACTAAATATCGCGCCACCTAAAATTAAAAAAATAGGTTCAATTTTTATCAGCAGAAGAATAATTAAAGCAATAACCCCGAATATTCCATACGGAATATTGAGCCAGTTCAGCGAAGCAAAAAGAATACCAGTGGATAATAAAATGGCCACAACCGCAGATTTTATGCCATTGAAAAATGACATTACATATTTATTATTACCGACTTTTTTGTATATTTTCACCAGAATCATAAGCATAATAAAAGAAGGCAAGAAAATACTGAGCGTTGCAATGATGGCGCCGGGGATGCCCATGACTTTGAAACCTACAAATGTTGCCGTGATCGCGACCGGGCCTGGTGTCATTTGTCCCAGTGCTATGCCATCAAGAAATTCCTGAGGGGTAAGCCAAGCTCTTGTATTGCAGACTTCGTTTTTGATAAAAGGTATTGCTGCATAGCCACCACCAAATATGATCGCACCGATCTTGAGAAATATTGCTGCCAAGGTGATTGCTTTTTTCCCCTGGAACACAAATAAAGGTATGGCAAGAAGACATTGTTTGGCAGTCTTAATATGGTCTAATCCTACTCTGAGAAACCCGCAGATAAAAACCGTGAAGATCGGATCGAATTTTACAAGAAAGAGAATTAAGGCAAAGGCGAAAATAATAATGCCTTTGATGTCTTTTATCAAAACCCTACCCATGTCATAAGCAGCCCAGAGAATAATTGAAGTCATTACTGCACCAATCCCCTTGAAGATTAAAGTGACACCGGGGAGTGATTGATAGGTAAGGTAAAACCACGAAAGAACTAACATGAGGATAAAAGAAGGTATAAGTATGGCAGCCGCAGCAAGCACCGCTCCTTTCAGCCCAAAAAGACGGTAACCTATATATTCACAGTAGTTCGGGATAAATGGGCCAGGTAACATTTGTCCCATGGCAACGGCAGTGCATAGGTCGTCGTCAGTCACTAATTTTCTCTTTTTGACACATTCTGCGCGCAAAATGGCGAGCATGCCGATACCGCCGCCAAAGCCAAAAAGTCCAACCTTGAGAAGTGCTTTAGCAAGTTCTTTTGGGGTTTTCATTTTATTTATTCAGACTACCGGTTTGATAGCCAGCAAGATCGAGGACTGTATATTTATAACCGAGTTTTTTAAAATATCTTACAATTTTTCTGCGGTTGTTTAGTACGACATTGAATTCATTGGGATACACTTCAATGAACGCGACAGGAAAGTGGTCACGAACACGAATCTGGGACAGCTTAAGTCTACTTAGATAGATTTCAGCTTTACCAATCCTTTGAAGGATAGGCTTATTGATTATTCTTCCATAAGGGACCCTCGATGCCAAGCAAGCCATTGACGGTTTGTTCCAATTAGGCAGGTGTAGTTTCTTCGCTAATACCCGTATCTCCTGCTTGGTCATTCCGGTTTCGATAAAAGGCGACTTTATCTTTAGTTTTTTCAAAGCCCTGATGCCAGGTCGGTAATCAGACAAATCCGATTTATTGGATCCTTCAATCACTGAATAGCCGTATTTGGTAGCAATCATTTTGATACGCGTAAAAACCTGAAGTTTACACAAATAGCAGCGGTTTTTTGTATTGCTTATGAACCTTGGGTTTGCTAATTCGTGGCTTTGAATAAGAAGGTGTTTACAGCGAAGAGATTTGGTAAATTTCTTAGCATCCTCGATTTCATTTTTTGGGTGAAGAGGTGATACCGCAGTTACCGCGACTACATTTTCTTTCAATACCTGGGTTGCAAGTTTCAAAAGTAAGCTTGAGTCGACACCGCCTGAAAATGCGACGACCACACCTTTATAATTGCTGAGGACAGCTTTTATTTTTTTAAGTTTACTCTGCACTTGATTTTCTTAAAGACAATGTGAATCCTAACTTACTATGAAAGGGTAGGTGAAATAACAGACTGGTGCTCTGTGACATAAATTCTTGAAAACACCATGTTGTCATTGCCCGACTTGATCGGGCAATCCACAGGAAGAAATCTTCTGGATTCCCGCTGGAGTTTACCCCGTACTTGATACGGGGCGGGAATGACACCCAGCAGAAATCAATGTTACAGAATACTAGTTCTATAGCTAAACCAGATAGGGTAAGAATTCTTTGCTGATTGGTGGCTGTTTGACCCAACGGGCGAGTTCATTCTTGTCGTCAAAAATAATGACCGTCGGGATATCACTGACCTCGTGAAACGCCCCTTCAGTCAAACCATCAATCGTTTCCATATCATAATATTCTATTTGTGCAGCGAAATTTTCCTTCTTCTTAAAATACTCAATTTTTTTCCGAGCATCCTTACAGACCGGACATGTCGGCTTTCCAAAAATATAGACTTTTTTCATTATACCTCCTCGAACAGATAAATACCTAAAGCATCATCAAAGACACAAGTATCTTTTTTCTCTATAGTGCCTTTTAAAATTCAATGCACTATTATAATTGCCACTGGTGAGATGTCAAGGGCTAAGAGAAATCGTAATTATTCAAAACTCAGGGGACTAATGTAGTCGCACGATTCATCGTGCAATATATCTTAAAATTTAAGATAAACCCCGTTGGAAAGCCTGCTATGAAGGACGAGGCATTCCAACGGAGCGCTCCATTTTATTATCGGAGAAGGACTATTTTTCTTTCAGTTGCAAATTCTGATGCTTTGAATTTCACAAAGTAAACACCACTGGGAAGATTATTAATTGCCAAATTATAGATTCCTTTTTCTTTTTTCTCGTCCTCTCTTGAAACCAATCTGCCAGTTACATCATAAACAGAGATATCGACATTTTGGGTACTTGGCAGACTGTAGTTGATTGTAAAATGTGTCGTCGGATTTGAGCCGAAACTGACCTTTATTTTCTCTAATTGAGCATCACTATACCCTTGAGGACCACCTGCAAACCCACCGGCTATAGGCTCAAACCAAACAACCCCTAAATTAGGATCGTCATAATAGTCATAGATATAAAGAGCAATTGATTCTGGTTCTGCTGGATACCAGTAGTTTTCTGTTGCATCAACGCTGTCAGGAGTATCGTTGTAGATATGATAAACAAAGTTATGGTTAAATTCATTGCACGCTCCAATGCGCAAATCTCCACAGTCTTCTTCCATATAAAGACCTATTCTGTTTTCTCTTATAACATTTTCTTTCATCTCTCCGTTTACAAAACCCATAACGATGGCTGTATCATTATCAAACAAATAGCTATTCTTGATTTCGCCATATCCGTTCTCAACTCGGATCCCTACATTGTTACTTATAATAATAGCACTATCAATTTCAAAAGTATCAGCAGTAACTTTCGCACCTATTCCGCAATAAACGAGTGAGCAAGAACGCATTTCTAATTCATCGCCACTATACAGGAGGCCATATCCCAATGCCTTAACAATGTTTGAGTTCTTCAATTCCAGTCCTGCTGCGGTTGGTAAGTCGAGACCGGATATCGCGTATTTAACGATCCAACCATCAATCTCACGTTTTAAACCATTTACAAATCGTATTCCATACCAATCACCAGGTTCTGGTTCAAATGCATCTGAAGTGAAATAGATTTTGCCGTCCTCTCTGGGTAGCGGGTTCCCATCATCATCTAGGGATAATTTTGTATTTTCGAGGTGCCTGTTTGTTTTCGTACTTTGTCGTTCTAACTTATCATTTCGTATCGTCGTAATACCCTGATTTCCTCCTATCACATCTTTTTTGCTAACCTCGATTTCTCCAAAAACAATCATTTCTGTTCGTGTTGTATCTATGCCTTCCTGCGCACCATCAATTCTGGCGGCAAATCGTATTTCAGTTTCTGGCTCAATAGTCAGTGTCACATTCTCTGGAATCACTACATCGCCGCCAATATTCACAATCCCTTGCCATACAGTACCTGGCTCGATCTCACCCCAGGTTGCAAAGTAGTTGGAATTCACCAATCCACTATTAGGATCTTCGTCATCATCATAGATAAAAAGCGTATCTATTGTAGCGGAATCCCGCGATGCCCAGTAATTGCCCTGCGCCTTTAATTCATACGGTGTCTTGTTTACCAAAGCATACTGGGAAAGACCAGAAGTGCTGTAGATTTTATTGTTACCGTCGTCGAGTGCTGATTCATTATCCAAATCGCCAAGGTTGAGTACCTGACTAAGAGAAGTTTCATGAAAAACCTGATAATCCTGATTATCGACGATGGTATTATAAATTAGTATTACCTCAAGATTCGCATCTCTGTCATTGCGTGTACCAATACCCAGTTTGTTATTGTGCATTTCATTGTTAGTCACATATACCTGGGTTGGGCTCGATACTGCCTGGTAGTATTTGGCAAAGTAAATACCAACATTATTATCGTAAAACTTGTTATTTATTATCTCAATCCGTGTTCCTGAATGATACTCAAAAACACCTTGATAAATGCCGGCTAACTCAACAATAGGCCAAGGATACCAGCCATTATTGGTGAACGTATTGCCACAAATCTCAATATCGAGTGAATCACCCACAAAGTCAAAGCCGTGGAATCTATTGGAATCAAAAAGATTGTTTTTGACTGTACCGACAATCCATCCAGATGTGTAAAGCCCTTTGAAATTATCTACTATTGTGTTGTTTACTATGTCAACCTCTGAATTCATCACAACTATTCCAGTACAGGAAAATGGTAAGGTATCCGGATAGCCGCCTCTTTTGTCATTCTGAACCAACCCATGAAACAAGTTCAGGGCATGGTTCAGAATGACATCTGTTTGATAAATCAAACCACTACATTGCCCCTTTATCCTGTTGTCCTGATAATCCGATATCCGCGTATCCTTCCCCTTGATATCCTGACTTCCTGATGTCCACCTCAATGTATCTTGTGCCAGACTGTTTTTATAGATGTAATTACTGTCAATAATTGCCCGCGAGCCAGAACAATAGATCCCCATACTTGAGTTGAACATGATCTCACTATTCCTGATTGCCGCAGTGCTGTTATTCGAGATTGTGATGCCATAAGAATTACTATCGATTCTTGTGTTTTCAATGCTACCTGTTGCATTATAATTTAGAAAGACCGCGTAATTACTGTTTCTTATTCGGCCATAACTAATTGCTCCATTTCCATAATCAAATATTCCAAGACCATACCAGTGTTTCCCAAATGGCGGTTCATTACCAGGATACGCAATGAATTGTATTGAATCCTGTGGAGTACCCGCGGCATTTAAGTCCCCACTTACGATCAATTCACACCGGTTATAGTCCTTGCCACTGTACTGATCGTCTGGATAACTGAAGTATATATTGGTGCCTGGCATTATTGTGAGATTCACATTGTCTTTAACTGTAACATCACCAGTCACAAAGACATTACCATCCCAGGTTGTGTTTTCAGTAAGCTCACCGCTCTGCCAATTTGGCACTGAACCTATGAGTTGTAGATATTCAAGATGATATTCATCTTCATAGCCGTCTGTCCACACCAGATATATCAGAGTCTCAATCTTTTTTGATCCTCCTTTATCACCTAAGCTAACCTGTGCTGTGCCCTGTGGATAATGCGAACTCGCAGGTGCAGTATTGCTGATATTTTCAGGCGGGCTCCATTCAAATCCATCAAAATTCGTACTGAATATCTCCCAGTTATCATTCGCTTTTTCACTATAAAATACCTGGGACCCGCACAAAATAATCGGTGTACATGAACTGTCCGCCGAGTTAGAAAGGTTCTTCAACTCTGACCAATCAAATCCGCTCGGTGCAGGCGTAAGTATACGATATGTATAGTATATGTCATTGAATAATTCAAATACCACGCTAAGTCGGTTCGTGTACTTTTCAATACATGGTCGCTTTGCATTAATTGCGCCGATATACCCTTCGGTTAAATCCTGTTTCTGTACAAAGGTTCCATATTGTCTGTAAGTATACCATATATGTCCATTTTTGTCTGACCAGACAATATGAGGATTATTATCATCATCCAGAGTAATCGATGGTGAAATCGGTTCTTCTTGCGGCGGCGGTGATGGAGGTGGCGATATCTGTGCTGAATCGATTATCATCATGATAGTGTTACAAGGATCAGTAAGTGGAAATGTGATGAAGTATAGTTTCCAGTATAGGGTTGAGCCAATAGTGTGTTCTTCTTCTATAACAATATATCCACTGTCATTAGACGCGGTAAATGAAGGTGGTAAGATTTGGTAGTCAGGTGAACCAGGACTTGACCAGATAACCATAGGCTCATCCCAGGTTTCAGCAATTCCCTTGCGATACCATAGATTATGCGGTGGATAAAGCGATCCAGAAATCCAGATTGTATGAATTGAATCCTGTTCATAGAATACTGCTGGATAGCGACCCTCAGCGAATATCCTGTCTGTATTGTCATATGTATAAAAAAGATAATCTCCAGAACGATAAAAAACATGGAGCATTTCTGCATTATCAAACACTATTCTCTTTGCATTATTACTGGCGGTGGCTAATTTTGTCTTCGATGTTCTATGTGGTAAGATCATGCCGACCGACATTTTTGCGTTTTCTATTGCATAAGGACCTGAATTTCCATAGGTGTATGTGCAGTAGATTTTGTCGCCGTCAAAATATGTTTTTAATCCGTGAACTAATTGTGTATTTGTGGCAATTATTATTTGTTCTGACCAATTATCTCTCTGCCATATTGAGTATACTACATCATATCTTGAATTTGGCATATCACCGGGTCCTTCGAGCCATATCACGAGATACGGTGAAATGATAACTGGTTCTTTGGATTTTGTCATTGGTGTCTGTGAAATATTTTCAGCCTCGCCAAAACTACTATAATACCACTTCCTCCGATGATAAATATCATTCTGACTCTCCCAGACCACATCAATAATCTCGTAATCAATCGAAATATAAGGTGATTTACCTAGGCCTATTTCAGACGGTGCAGAAAACTCGCCATCAGGTAATTGATAGACATAATATATTGAATCTGCACGTTCATATGCAATATGTGGCTCATCAGATTGGAAAATCGCAATATGGGGATTCTTTAAGAATTCAGTATTGTCGGCCATTATTTCCCGGGTAATGAGATTACCATTCGGTGGTACACCTAAGTCAAGGTAGCCATATATCAGATGACTTATCGGATCCATGCCCTGGTATTCACGCTCTTCAAATGCGAGGAAGCATTTGTCACTAACAATGGTAAATGAATGTGATTGTAGATCATGATTCGTCGTGTAGATTGCCACTCCACCAGGTGAACCATTGATTTCCTTATGACGAAGGGTATTATTCTTCTTATAGATAAGATGCAGTGCGTGATTATGGTCAATTGCTATTGTGGGGTATTCACCAAAATCAATGAATTCTTTTAGGCACCAGGTTTCGCCTTGATCCGAAGAATATGAATAGAAGATGCTATCGGCTGAAGTGAAGGTTATATGTAATGTATCCTGGTCATAAACAACCCTCTCACCATTGCCAGTTGTTGCAATTGAGTCTATGCTCGTGAGCCAACAGATTGAGAATGGGTTATTGCTTATATCAATTCCAGTATTATTGGCTATATCATTGGAGAGCACCTTTATCAGACAATTGTCAGAAGCATGGTCAGGAATCTGCCAGTCATACTGGTACGAAGCCGTCGGTTCAAATTGCTGGTTCTCTATGACATTTTGCCAGGATTCGCCTGCATCAGTTGAGTAGTAAATACTTTGAAGACCGATTTGTAAATTGTCTCTTGCCTCCCAGATAATCGGATAAATACTACGGATCTCACATCGCTCACCGCCATTAGGCTGTATTACTTCAACAATCGGAGCAATCGTATCCTCACCGATAAATAAGTTTTTTATTGTCCCACCATGGTCACCAAGCCATTCTGATTTCGCGAAATGCTCTAATCTCATTTCTTTGATGAAAAGAGGCTCAACGCCATTTGGTGGCACACCTTCACCATATTCTTCAATATAATCATCCCTGATATTCCTGTAAAACCACTCCCACACCTCATAATTCTGACTCGGGTTCCCCATATTTACCCAACCCTCTTTCCACCAGTGATTGTCGGCATTTTTAGCATAGGTGAGCCAATGATCTTCATCAAAACTGTCATGGATCAGCAGCGAAAGAATTAGACTATGAGCTTTGTCATATTGCTGCCAGAAGAACATTGTATTTTGATCGACCGGTATATCGGTGATATCATTTCGCAAACCTGGAGTTGGGGCAACCCAGTGTGCGCCCTCACCTCCATCACCCTGCGGGTCAATAATTAATTCTACCCCGTTAGAAAACTCCGCAACAAAATTCATCTCAAAATTCGGATCCCAATAAGTAGGATCAAGCGGTGGGCTTCCAACTGGGAACTTCTCTGTATGCCAGGTGTCTTGGATCGGAAAGCTATCCGAAACCTCGATATCATCAATATAGCCTTCAAAATATCCTGTTTCTGAATGGTCATAGTCATCATAAATCAATTCAATATAGTCAATCGTCTCAGCCACTGCCGGTGCAAAAGAGAAAACATACTGACACCACTGGTGTTTTGGTGCAGAATGCAAAGCCGGATGAATTCTCTGCCCGGTCTGATCTAAAATCCTGCCGAATCTTGACCAGGCTCTCAGAATATTACCGCTTTTAGTATATGCGTCCATACAGATATGACCAGAATCAGTAGGTGCTTCTTCTATGCAGAGCCAGAACGAAAAATATGTAGAATCATGTATTGGAAAGTCATATGGAAACACCTTATAAATTACGTAGCTGTTCTGCGTTGCTTCATTGTCCGTACCGTAGATCTTATACATGAATTGACCTGCGTGTGGTTCAACACCATTTGTGGAGCCAGCCACTCTTATTGCACCTGCATCAACCACTCCTTGTACACCAATCAACTCATTTTCAAAACAATATGGGTCAGTATATTCAAATCCTGAGGAGTTAAAATATGTTGTGGCAAAGCAGTCATCCGATTCATCCCTTGAGCGATTGCCACTGGCATCTGATGCCACAACCCTTATCTTGTATTGATCTGAAAATGCTGGTACAGTCCACTCATAGGAATTTATTGTCTCTGGTAAATCAACTGCAATTAGATTCCAGTTCTGACCCGCATCAATAGAATATAAGATACTGTCAATTTTGCCCATTTTAACGTTATCTGTCGCGTACCAGTAGATTTGAATCTTCTCTTCAACCAATAGACTCTCTCCTCCATTAGGATAAGATACTATGATTTGTGGTGCTACTGTGTCTATCAACAATGTCAAATTGTCAAACCGTGCATCGCCAATAAAAGCGGGATTGCCAAACATCATTACTTGAATCGTATCCTCATATGGTCTTGTTGTAAGACTATCACATACATAAGTCCAATCTGTATTGCCAGCAATATCACCAAAATCGCGGTGATGATTTGTGTCTGGATGCGAGTGCCACACACCAAATGCTAAATTTGCAGTACCTGCTGTTGATTGGGTTTTGATATAACCCTGTAACCAGTATTTTGTATTCGGTTCAACTGGGATTTGTTTTTGATAGAAACCGAAATATCCATCTGCCGAGCCACGACTAATATGCGTAGAAAATTGCCCATTCTGTACATATTCCCAGTCTGCCTCAAAGACATCGCCAGTGCCATACGAGGTCCAAAGATAAGGTTTATCCTCAGATACGTCTTCAAAATTGGGATTAAAGACAAATTCTTTCGTTGTTATGAAAGAACCCTCTTCTTGAGCACTGAGCATACCTGCACCATCATATGCTTCAACTTTGATCATCAAACCCGACACAATCGTATCCAGCACGATCCAGCTCAGTTCATAAGTGGTACCTGATAAGTCACCACCAATCTGAGTGTATGTTGCGCCGTAGTCAAGACTGTAGTATACTCTGTGCAGATCCACACCAACATTGTCTGAAGATGTCCAGTTTATTTCCAATGGTAACCCAGCCCGCAGCCTTGAACCAAGGATATTTTCAACTGTAGGAAACACAATCTCGACATGCGGAATCACACGAACCTTTGCGGTATCTATAACATAAGGGGCTTCATCACCTTCAGTCCAGATTAAGGCAATATTCTCACCATCAAAAACTCCCTGTGGAAACTTGGATTTCTCAGCGGTGTTTTTTATGCAAATTGGGTCTGACCAACCAGTGCCTATCTTCTCCTGATAATATAAATCGAAATTATTATTGACTTCTAAAGCATAGAGGATCAAATTCTCTGTGAGCAACTGAGCATTACTTACTGTAGTATCAGGAAACACCCATTCGGTCTGCCAGTTACTTCCTTCATATGCTGAGAGTGCAAGACTATGTTCTTCTAACCAGGTAATACCTGGATACTGAATGCTTCCTGCAATAGTACAAAGTACGTATGTTTTATTATTTGAACGCCTGATTGACAGATAACGAACACCCTGATCAATGCCAGGCCACGTGTCTCGCCACGGTATTTCAAATTCCTCAGTTGTTAGCCACACACCATTAATCCGTTCTCGATAATGCATGAGAAGTCCTGAGCTGGTACCATACTCTCCAAAGAACCATGCAACATATAAATTGCCATCTTGGTCCCTGTCAATAAC
Source organism: Candidatus Stahliibacteriota bacterium (assembly GCA_030602565.1). Lineage (GTDB taxonomy): Bacteria > Hydrothermota > Tepidihabitantia > SM23-42 > SM23-42 > JAUVZL01. The sequence goes on along the minus strand of JAUVZL010000005.1, from coordinate 56,917 downwards.
TGGATAACAATCATTCATATCAAATAAACCAGTGGCAACAGTACCAATGTCTATGGGATTGCCAATCTCAGGGGTTGCAAAATTATACCAGCGATACTTGAGTATATTATCAACAAAATAAACTAAATGCACTGTGTCACCATTTACTTTAAAGGCAAATGGGAAAAAGAGCAAAGGCTCTTCCTGGTAAGTTATATACTCGTAGAGAGTTATTGAATCGAGCCATTGATTACTATCAGCAACAAAATAGCCCATATTTATGCCACTCCACCAATGCTTTTTGTCTTTAGAACCAGAGTTCCCTTTTATAGAGAATACAACCACCGGGACACCATTTTCGTTTATGTCAACTTGAGAAAAACCAGCATCCCAATTTACAATCCACGGGTAGCCACTATAGCATATCGCATTCATTCCTTCCCAATCTATACCATTATTTGATTTGCTTGCGAATAGCAAGTTCTCTCCTGCATATGTCATATAATACAAATTATCTTCGGGAGTGTAGATAACCTTGGGTTGATATGCTGTGGCTGAATCATTATTGCCTGTCTTTAAATGTGGCCAGACCGTTGCACCATATTTCCAGGTGTAAGCCGAGTAACCCGCAGGTTCTATACTCGTATATGCCATTACCCGATAAAAATAGGTGCTTTCTGGTTTGACATTATAATCTTCATAGGTAACCCAAGTCCCCGATGATGGCTCAGCATCAAGCGTCGCTTCAACATGCCAGGGTTCACCGATCGCTGGACACTTTCGTTCAACATCAAATCGAGTCTCAAAAATTGAGAGGTCACGAAACTCTACGACAATCCTGTCTGAAGCTGGTGAATGAACACGGAGCTGGTACCAGGGTCGATTGAGCAAAGGCACCCGAACTGTGTCGCTATGGGAGTGTTTTGACCGAGTTGTGCCTTTTGTCGCCACGACTCGATAAACATATTTTTTACCACGTTCTACTGTATTGTCCTCATATTCACGATAACCCCAGTACACAGTGGCAACAGTATCCCATTCATATGGCCAGCTCGAGCTATATTCTCTGCGTAAAATCTTCCAACAATCAGGCGTACAAGCATAATGCCATTCCCAGGCAATCCTGACTTGACTTTCATCATACCACGTAATATGTAGATTGTTTGGCGGTGTTTCAAAATATCCCCTAATCCAGATGGGATTTGTAAAACAACGGTATTGCTGACCTACTCCCGAACCGCTTTGAGAATATGCTATAGCGCGAAAATAACTGTTCACTGAATCCTCTGCCTCGTGTACCCAGTAATATTCATAGTTCATTGTACCTTGCTGACCATTGGATGGGATTAATTTACATACTCGATCCGGATGATCTCCAGTTGTTGATGTTCCTTGATAGAGGACTATTGAATCTACTGGTCCAAAAAGGCTGTTTGACTGCCATTCAAACATGAAGCTGATATATGAGGTTGGGTTAACAGTAATTGCGCCTGAATCCTTACATGCACCAAATAACCTCGCCTTATGATCAATGACCCCGTCCTCATTATTATCGCCGTCACCAATCATCATATCCACGGCATCATAAATATCACCGTCATTATTCATATCCAATCCAAAAATCATCACAGGACCATCCGTAATCACCGTCTTTCCATTTTTCAGACCATTTAAAATATTATCCCTTGTCAATCCTCCTGGGCAATACACCGCAGTACGCCAAGCACCTAAGGCAGTTGCATCAGCAATCCAGTCAAAGTCAACTGGCGGCCACTGCCATCCTAAGACAAGTTGTTTACCAATCGAATAATTAAAATCGCCATGTGCATCAGAGCCACCAAGAATGAGTGCTTTTTTTCGGAAACTATTAAGGTGTTGACTCATATACCTATCCCAAATACGAATTATCGGAACATATATCTCAAGCCAGTCAGGACGTGATGTCTCCCAGGTCTTTCCATATGGGAATTCTCCCCAAGGATGAAAATGTTCATCTCCACCGCTATCCTCGCCGGCTCTATGAGTTTTGCGACAGTTGAAGATTTGCCATCCTTTGCATACGTTGTGTTCAAGTGCTTCAATAAGTGTCGTAGAATCATCTTCTTCTTCAAAATAGTCACCTGGATGTGCATAATAACCAAAACCACCCTGTGCTTTGATATGATTTGACGGTGTTCCATAATTCCAAGTCCATTGTGGTGGTGGGTAGCCACTGAGAATACCATTGACATCATACAATGCCCCGGGATATCCAACAACTAACGGATGCCATCCTTTGATAAAAGAATTCAGACCAAAACCGAGGAAATGTCTTTCATGACGCTTGATTTTCGAGGGTTTTACATAGAACGGCGGGTACGTTACCCATCCCCAACCAACACCATTTCTATGTGCGCTTATTTCTTCTCCTCGTATCAACAACACGTCAGTGTACTGGTCTATTTCCCAACCGCAGTGATTCCAGTTTGTTCCTGATCCCCAACCATCATTATGGTCTTGAACCCACCCACAATCGTTTGAATGATCAGTAAATATTACACAATCTAACCCAATCTTCTTTGCAGCTTTTGCCATAAATGGTGTGACCCCACCATATTCAAATTCGTCATCTGTATTCCAGCTATGAGTGTGACAATCTGCTAAATACCAGTTTGATAACTTCGGCATAGGACACTGATCCGCTACCACCACAATTCTTAAATCACGCTCACGAAAATGCAAGAGTAGAGACCATTGCATCATGTTGGGATCATAAAATATCTTCCTGCATACAATGATTGTTCTAAATGTTATTGTATCGCCAGGATTGTACCCTAATGCTGAAGGGGTGGTCAATTGACCATTCAGTGATTGATTCCAATTCGTGCCGATGCATTTAAATTTATTCACTTCCTTTTTCCACCAATTATAATCGAAACTCGGAGGTAAAGAATATCCCATATCGATATAATCGTAATAGAATATCTGATTAGGCACCTTTGTTCGATCTAATGGATTTGGAGTTAATGGTGGGTACGCAATCTCGAAAATTATGGAGTCCTGGGTTGTACGAAAAGTATAGTCTACATCGGGCACAATCTCATCACCATAGTATTTTATACCATCTGAAATATCATAGATTGCCAGGCAGTAAAATTCTAAACCAAGGTACTGATTGCAATCTTTAATAATAAAGGAAAAAGGTATGTAATCATCTTTAATTTATCACCCATGGAGCATCACTCATTAAATCAAGACCGGCAGCATTTGCATACAATATACTATCTTGCAGATTGCTATTACTTGCAAAACCGTTGCTAAGTAAAGCAGTTAGTAAAATTACTATGTTTAAAGTACCCTTCATCTTATCTCCCTTTTTAAAATCTTAATGTAATTAGTTGCAATTTAATAGATGGGTAGTGTCGTTGACTACTGCCATCAAGGAATTTGTTTTCCTCTGGCGAATTCATCATGGGGACCACGCTCTTCTTTGATATGTTATGGTTGTAGCCGATAACTGCGCCAGTAATTGGGCACAAACCTGCAGTAATAAACAATATATAGGTTATAGGTGCTGCTTCTGTATACATATGGTCCCACGTGCCTCTTAAGCTGGTCAAACCTGCGATTATAGCAATTGGTAATCCTATCAAAGAACCTATGGCAACGCCACCAAGGGATTTCGCGAAAGAACCATTTGGCTCCATTAGGAGATTACCCGTAATCGTTGCCCCACCTGCAAGACCGACAGGAACACTAACGCACATTGTCGCGCCTTCCCAAAAATCTGCATCATGAAGTAGCAAACGTGTAAACCCGAAAGCGATAACACCTCCCGCCGCACTACCAAGTGACTCCAAGGCAATCTTACCAAAAGTCACCTTACTTACATCAGATGGTGGTTTTTGCATTTGGATTGTATCATTGAGTGTAAAATCAGAAATTCCTCTATTGAAGAGATAATATCTATTAAATTCAATTGAGTTGGGTCTTAAAATCTCTTTATGCCAATCAAGGCTGACTACAAGCTGCTGCTTCTTGAACAAACATTCATCAGGTTGGCTACCAAAACCTAGCTCGAATAAAGGTATTAAGCAAGCCAAACATCTAAATTTGCACATACCGTCTCCTTTAGTGTTGATTTTGTACACTTAAGTCTTTTGAATTATAATGAATATCTGACATTTGTCAAGACCCAAAACTGACTGACCTCATGCATTTCCATCAAACCAGACAATCGAACAATTATAGTTGAAGTTCGGACGTGAAGAATAACCCATATCAGGATAGTCTACATCGGGCACAATCTCATCACCCCGGCGCATTGTGCCTTTTCATCCACCTATTATGTTATATCTTTCCAAAAATATTCTACATATTACCTAATGGTTTCGTGCTGTGGCATATTGCAACAATTTCAATAAAGTTACGCTTAACTCGATAAATAATCCTATAGTTTTTATAGATTTTTTCTCGCAAATTCTTGCTGTTATATTCAGGCACGATTCGACCTGATTTCGGAAATTTGGGTATATTCTCAATATTCGCGATTATTCGCTTGGCGAAAAGTGTGGCATAATATTTTGAATCTCGGGCAATATATTCACAAATATTTTCAAGATTGGATGCGGCACGCGGTGACCATATTATTTTGTGAGCCATTTTGACATTCTTTTCTCTATTTGTTCGTGAGGAATCCCTTTTCCTTCATCCAGTTCTTTTAATCCAGCATCAACCTGAAGCTTGAAATACAGTTCAGCCATAATGTCATCAATGGTAACGTCTTCGGGAAGAGATTTTATGATTTGAATTACCGTTTGCTTTATTTTTGCCATTATTTTACCTCCTTTGTTTCATTTTTTTCTTTTATTGATTTCTATTCTATTATAATTGATACATATTGAAAGTCAATAGCCCGATTTCAATCAAAAATAATCTTCCCCGAAGATTAAAATCGAGCCTGATAATCGCGGACAGAAGCCCACTCCCACAGGAAATTAATACTTTATCCACTGCAAGATTGCTTCGAAAAACAAAACATTTACGGGATTGTTGGATTAGGTGTTATGGGTGGCTCATTTATTGTGCATCTACAATGTTAGGTGCTGGTGCACATTGAGATCTGCCTGCCCAGTAATAATGGTGTTCTTCATCTGTGAGATTATAAATTGCAATAGCATGTAATTCATTGATGGGATCTTCATCGCAATCGTGCATATAGAATAGAAAATTGATTGTATCGTCGATCGCTATTACCCATGGAGCCTCCAAGACTACTTCACGCCAAGGATCATCATAATAGAAAGGTTTAATACTATCCGATGATGGTGTACTAATCAAAGCTAAAATTGTCAAAAGCCAAGACATCATTCACCTCCCTTTTCTTAAAATTCTATAGAAATCAACGACAACTTGAGCCTCGTCTGATTTAATTGTAATGTTTCATTAAAGAATCTATAATTTCTTTCAAAATAACCAGAATTCTGATTCATTTCAGGTATTCCGATATTATATCCTGCTGTTGCTCCAATCACGGGTAATCCTGCCGCAACAACTATAGACCAATTATACTCATCTCCATAATCTGTTGATGGATCAGGAAAACCCTTTATATAGAAGTATAGAAACACTAGATAACCTAAACCAGTCCCTAAAGCTGAACCAATAATACTTTTTAAGAAAGAACCATTAGGTTCCATTAATGCGTTGCCGACTAATGTTGCCCCGATCGCCGGACCTATCGAAAAACCAATTGGATATCCCACTTGGACATCGTACTTGCTCATTTTTGTTATAGGATAAGCCAGAAGAAAACCACCACCCAATGCCCCAATTGATTCTAACGCGATCTTACCAAAAGTCACCTTACTTGCATCTGTTTGGAGACCCTGCATGTGGGTTGTATCATTGAGTGTAAAATCAGAAATTCCTCTGTTGAAGAAATAGTACTTGTTAGATGCTGCTAAGGTGGGTTTCAATAATTCATAACGCCAATCGAGGCTGACTACAAGATGTTGTTTTTTGAACAAACATTCATCAGGCTGGCTGCCAAAGCCGAGTCCAAATATAAGCATCAAACAAGCCAAGAATTTTAACTTATTCATCCCGCCTCCTTTGGTGTAGATCTATACACTTAAGTCTTTTGAATTATAATAAATATCTGACATTTGTCAAGACCTAAAACTGACTAATCCAATTTCCATCAAACCAGACAATCGAACAATTATAATTGAAGTTCGGAGGTAAAGAATATCCCATATCGATATAATCGTAATAGAATATCTGATTAGACACCTTTGTTCGATCTAATGGATTTGGAGTTAATGGAGGATATTCAATTTGATGAATAACAGAATCTGACGTGACACGCATTGTGTAATTCAGTGATGGCACGATTTCGGTACCACCATAGTATTCTATACCATCTGAAATGTCATAAATTGCTAGGCAATGAAATTCTAAACCAAGGTACTGATTGCAATCTTTAATAATAAAGGAAAAAGGTATGTAATCATCTTTATTTATCACCCATGGAGCATCACTCATTAGATCTAACCCTTCCGCATTTGCATACAATATACTATCGGGTATATTACTATTGTCTGCAAAACCGTTGCTAAGTAGAGCAGTTAGTAAAATTACTATGTTTATAGTAACCTTCATTCTCCCCATCCTTTCTAAAATCTCATTGTGATTAACTGAAGTCTAATAGATGGACAGTGTCGTTGACTACCACCATCAAGGAATTTGTTTTCCTCTGGCGAATTCATCATGGGGACCACACTCTTCTGTGATATGTTATGGTTGTATCCGACAACTGCGCCAGCAACTGGCAGTATTAAAGCAGCGATTTGTCCATAATGGTGCCAACCCCAACTTTTCCAAGGATCCTCATCGCCGGCTTCCCATCCACCGTACATGACAAGAAATGTAGGTGTGTTAATTAACATCCCAATCGCAGCTCCACAACCTGCACCAATTAGAGATTTTAAAAAAGAGCCACGCGGTTTCATCAATCTATTTCCTATTAATGTTACCCCTATTGCAGGACCGATAGAGAATCCAACAGCGTAAGGAAAATCCAAACAACCAGCCGGATTGACTACCAACAAACCCAACAAGTTGATAGGGTAAAATGATGACTCTACTGACCGTGGAAAAGAGGAATACCAAATAGTACTGGTAATAACATATCCACAAGTTACTGCCCCAAGTGACTCCAAGGCAATCTTACCAAAAGTCACCCTACTTGCATCTGTTTGGAAACCCTGCATGTGGGTTGTATCATTGAGTGTAAAATCAGAGATTCCTCGGTTGTTGAAGAAATCGTATTTGCTAAATTCAATTGAGTTAGGTTTTGAAATCTCTTTATGCCAATCAAGGCTAATTGCAAGTTGCTTTTTCTTGAACAAACATTCATCAGGTTGGCTACCAAAACCGAGTCCACATAAAAGCATTAAGCAAACCAAACATCTAAATTTGCACATACCGCCTCTTGTTTTTTCCTAATACTCTGATACCTCAGTCCTTGCACCTTGAAATTCCAATAGTGCGAATAGCTAAAACCATATTTTCTTCCGTCTATAAAATATATACTTGAAACTTAAAATACCGCTTCAAGGTTTGAGTATATAATTGTACCGTAACTCCACGATTTGTCAAGGTGTAATTTTTTAAGAAGATCTTCTTATTGTAAATCGTATTGACTTACGTTGAAATTAGAATAGAATATAAATTTATTGCCCAATCGGTTAGACAACGGTAAGAAATTTGTAGTTGCTCAATTCATTGAGCGATTGGGACAGGAGAAAATATGAAGGAGAAATCAATGCATCCATTAATTGATAGAGAAAAACAGAAGCAGGCGAAAAAATATCATAAAGACAATTTAAAAACCAGCGTTGCTACCTATGTTATTTCAGGAATATTTATTGCAGCTCTATTGTGGTTTGATATTTCGAAAAATTTCGTTGTGTTCATAAATGCTATTACTGATGCACGATTTCTAATAATATTAATATACTTTACTGTACTTTATATAGTCTACACTTTGATCACGATGCCGCTTGCGTATCTTGATGGTTTTGTGATTGAGCATAAATATGGCTTTTCAACACAGGATTTCAAGGCGTGGTTAAAAGACTGGGTAAAATCTTTTTTTGTGAGTTTTATACTTGGCACAATTGTGTTTGAGATTATCTATCTGGTAACAAGCATATCGCCAACACTCTGGTGGCTCTGGCTTTCCATAATAATGATCATATTCAGTGTCATTCTCGCCAACCTTTTTCCAGTATTGATCCTGCCTCTTTTTTACAAAACATCGCCAATTGAAAACGAAGATTTAAGGAGTAAAATTGAAGATATTTGTGAGCAGACAAAGATTAATGTGCGAGGTATTTTCAGTATTAACTTATCCAGTAAATCGACTAAAGCAAACGCCGCGGTTGTTGGCTTGGGCAATACGAAGAGGATTCTTATCGGCGATACTTTGATTGCTGATTATACTGAAGGCGAAATTCTCTCCGTACTTGCACATGAAATTACGCATTATCGAGAACATCATGTAAGGTGGTTAATTCTGTGGCAGTCCTGCACTACGATCGTGATGTTTTATGTGTTCTATCGAATACATCCATATTTTTACCAATGGGTTGGTTTTCACAAAGTCTCTGATATTGCTGCATTTCCATTGTTTGGAGCAATCTTTGCAGTCCTCGCTTTTGTTCTGAAACCTCTTGGTTCTGCGATCTCAAGATATTATGAACGAAGAGCAGATAAAGGCGCGCTTAATTTAACCAAAGATCCAGAAAGTTTTATTGGCCTGATGGCAAAGTTTTGCAATAAACAACTTTCAATTGCCTATCCCAATCCATTTATAGAATGGTATAAATACTCCCATCCCTCACCAGGTAACCGGATCAAATCCGCAGAAACCTGGGAAGCTAAACAATGAAATTGTTAGACGATGTAAAAACGAGGCGGTTTTTTATTCCCGTAATTATATTTTTCTTGGTAGATGCAGGACAGATTGCTAAAATAGTTATCCAATATAATATTATATATTGACAAAAACGCTGGTTCTGGTAAAGTAATATAAAAGTAATATATATGAAGATTATTAAAAAAAGTTTGTTAACGAAATATATTATTTTTCTTATAATTTTATTGGTTTTTATTAGCCAAACCACAAAAACTATTGCCCAGCTTACAAAATGTAATATGAAATTTTTTGTCGGATTCGGCTTAAAATATGTAGAAAATAAGGGGTTAGCATTCGGTTTGTTATCTCAGACAGATTATGGTATCTATATTGGATTGATACTAAACATCGTATTGGTTTTTTATATGTGCATCTATTATCGTGGGTATATATCTGATAGAAATTATATATCTTGGAGCGCCTTTTTTGGTTTTGTGCTTGTCATCAGCAGTGCCATTGGTTCTCTTATTGATCGTGCACTATTGGGTTGCGGACGCGATTTTTTTGTTATACCCAGATATGCAGTTGTAAATTTGGATGATATTTGCCTTACTATTGGCGCTGCATTAATTATTATTGATGCCTTCAGATGTTCTAAACTTCAAAAAGAAAAAGAACTGAAGCTTGAATAAGAAAAGAGCTTTTCATGTAGCCAATTAACCAATTCATTAATTTGCCAATTGGCAAACTAATGAATTGACAAAGTGGTAAAATGATGTATAATGGTCTATGATGAGAAGAGTATCGGAGTTGCATTATCGAAGTTCAAGGATCTTTAGGGTTTTAGGTAATCCAACAGCTTATCAAATTATCAAGTCCCTTGCCAAAGGTAAAAAGAAACCTTCTAATATTGCCGCGGAACTTAAATTATCTCTTCCTACAGTCAGCAATACTTTACGAAACTTAAGACAACTCGATTTAGTTCGTTATGAAAACTTAAAAGACGGCAAGGTATATTTCATAAAGGAGGAGATGATTATATCGGTTCTAGACGAGGTTGAACTTCTCGTAAAACGCATAAAAACGCGCGAATATTAAACAAATGTTCTTTTAGCTGCTTTGGTTTACTTTATGTTTTTAGTTTTGCCTTGAAAATCACCGTTACAAAGAGCTCAATAAGGAAACCGTAGATAATGCCCATTATTACTGATCCGATGAGGATAAACATCTCTTTGCCCGGCACCATGAAGCCACTAAGTCCCATGGGTATACTGAGAATTAGTCCCATTAATATGCCGTGAAGCCACCACTTAATTCTTAAGATACTAATACCGATTGCAAAGCCAATTAAACCGCGGCTAAGGATCGTTGATACAATAATCGACCAGTGATAACTCTCTCCACCTGAAGCCATTAATCCCCAGCATACAAAACCTGAGGCAATGCCAAAGAGTATAGCAAGCCAGAATCTTTTTGGGTTGAACATATGTTCTCCTTCGATAGTAAGGATATAGCTATGCCGAGCTTTGTCAAGGTATCAGATAATTGACTTAAGGCGATTTTTGAGTAGAATAAAGCTAATGGTTGCGGTTAGCTATTTTTTGTTGCAATGATTTGGTCATTGCAATGCCTGATAAATCCCGCAATCCTATTTATGGAATTATAATACGAAGCGGGATAAATCAGGCAACTACACGGGAGAAGAAAGAGACAGTTGTGACTAAAACAGAAGAAACCATGAAACTTTTTTGATTGTATTGCGTATACTGAATATAGAAAAAAGGAAGATTGCAAGGCAAATGGCTCAACAAGGCGATGTAGGGCAAACCTTTAGGTTTGCAGCTCAACGTAGTATTAATAAGATCTTCTGAAATTTGGATCAGAATAAAAAGGAGGATGTGGATGACTAAGATAATGGATATTTTTACTGCACCAACCAAGGTTTTTACTGGTTTAAAAGAAAAGCCAGAGTGGGCAAAGCCTTTTATCATTGTCCTGATTATCATTGCGCTCAGCTCAGCATTTACAGTGATGCTGACAAAAGACGCAATAATCACAAAACAAGAAGAAGCATTAAGAGAGAGAGGCTTGAGTGATGAACAGGTTGAACAGGCAAAGAAATTTATCCAGGGACCTTTGCCAATAGTATTTGGCGGTATTGGCGGTGCTTTTTTTACCGCGGTACTTTTATTGCTCTTTGCCGTGGTGTTGAACCTGCTTGTTCCAGTATTTGGCGGAACGAGTGCTTTTAAGAGTGTTTTTTCAGTCGTTAGTTTTTCCGCGTTGATAATGGTTCCTGCCGCAGTACTTAAGCTAATGCTTGTTGCGATCACCAAGTCTCCATATGTAACAACCTCCCTTGCCTTACTTACTCCCACCATAGAAAAAACTTCATTTCTCTATCAGTTCCTGGCTGGTTTTGACTTCTTTATTATCTGGGAAATGATCCTTGTCGCGATTGGTATAAGTATTGTCAGCGGGGTCAAGAAACAAAATGCCTATATCCTTGTATTCCTTGTTTGGTTTGTGTCAATCTTTATCGGCATCGGGCTTGGTTCCTTGCGTGGGCCAGGCGGTTAGGCAGAGAACACATGATAATTCTTCTACTTTTTGCCCAGGTTGATTCATTATCAATGGATCAGGCTATTGATCAGTTATTGGCACAAAGTCCGGCGTATTATGAGGCAAAGGTATCCCTGGAAAAATCACGCATTTTATTTTATCAAACTTTGAGTAGTCTTTTACCAACGATATCGACCACGGCGAGTTATACCAGGACCAAGGTCAGTGATATTGAGACCAGCATGTATTCAGGTGTGCTAAACTTGAATCAACCGCTCTTTGATCTGGATATACTAAGTTCAGTTTTTGTCAGTGGGCGACAGATAAAAGGCAGCAGGATTGTCTATAAGTCAGCGATCGCTGGTCTGCTCTTGAAACTCAAGACTGCTTATTATGGTTTGATAAACGCGCGGGAACTGCTTAGTTCATCTGAAGTAACTATTGAACGGGCGGAGAAAAACCTTGAGTTGGTCAAGACAAAATATGAACTCGGTGCGGCATCTAAACTAGAAATGTTACAGGGTGAGGTTTTTTATCTAAGTGCATTGCAAGATAGGGCAAAGGCTAAAACCCTGGAAATTACCGCTCAAGAGGAACTGAAACTGGTTATTGGTTTGGATAACGATATCTATTTGACCGATACATTAGTGCCACCGGACAGCACTGAGTTTCCGTCGCTCGATTCGTTATTTACAATCCTGGAATCGGTCAACTACAATATCCAGATTGCTCAAGAAATGAAAAATGCTGCGAAGCTGGATTTAGTATCATCATATCTTAAATTTCTACCTAAGGTTTCTTTTTTTTACGGCTATACATACAGCTCTGACTCATTGGTTTTTGACTTTCAACAGGTAAGAGATAATGCAACGAGAAACTACGGAATCAGCATGTCATTCCCGATTTTTGAGATCAAATCATTAATATTTAATCACCTCAATGCAAAGAAAGAATTCCAACTCAAGGAATTAGAAAAAAAGCGTATTCTGTTGGAAACAGAGAAATCCTTAAAGACGACCTACTTTGCTTTGCGGGAGTCATATGACCGGCTCCAATTTGCCCACAAGGCTTTTGATGCAGCAAATGAAGCATCGGTTATTGCCCGAGAGCAGTATGCACTTGGTCTTGTTTCTTTCTTAGAATTTTTGACTTCTGAAAAAGACCTTTATGAGGCTAAAATGTCCTACCAATCTTCATTGAGCGACTTCTATATTCAAAGGGCAAGCCTGTCCTATCTATTGGGTGAGTTATCATTCAATAAGGAGCGATAATGAATCCAGCCCCTTGGCAGAAGATGATAACAATTAGAATATTTGGCAGTTATGTGGTCCAAAATCCAGCTTTGTGTTTTAATATGAAGTCTCGGATGAAAGGAGCGGGATGAAAAAGAAGATTTTAATAGCAATTGGAGCTATTATCATAATATCCATAGTCATAATATTGAACCTGACCCAGCGCGAGGGTGGAAAAGATATTGAGGTTGAACTTGCTGCCAAAGGTGATATTATTTCCGAAGTTACGGCATCAGGCGAGTTACGGGCAAAATCCCAGGTAGATATCTCGGCTGAAACAATCGGTCGAATTCAGAAGATATATTTCCAGGAAGGAGATCATGTACAAAAGGGTAATTTATTGATCACCTTGAATGACGTTAATGCTCGGGCGAGTAAGAAACTCGCTCAAGCGCAGTTAAAGCAGGCTGAGCAAAACTATGAGCGAGGTAAGAAGCTCTTTGAGAAGGAATTAATATCAAAAGAAAGTTATGAAAAAATAGCACTAAGTTATGAAATGGCAAAAGCGCAGTTCGAGCAAGCTTATGATGCTTATAAGAAAACCAGGATATACGCCCCTATTTCCGGGAAAATAATGAAGATCAATGTTGAAGAAGGTGAGACTGCGGTTATGGGCACGATGAACTATCAGGGCACAGTGCTAATAACGATTGCAGATCTATCTCAGATGATCGCCGTGGTGACAATCGATGAGACTGATGTTCCCACGGTTGAAATTGGTCAGGCAGCAGAGGTAATTGCTGATGCCTTACCTGACTCAACCTTTTCTGGGGTTGTTACCAAAGTTGGTTTGATGCCCATTACGAGCCAGTTGACGACTGAGCAAGCAACTGATTTCGAGGTTGAAATAGAACTGGGTGAATTCTCACCATTTCTCAGACCAGGGATGAATGTTAAAACCGACATTATCACTGATGAGAAATCAGATGTTCTGACTGTTCCAATTCAGGCATCAGGCAAACGCAAGATTGATGATAAGCTCAAAGAAACTGTTTTTGTTGTCCAGGACAGCAAGGCAATACTCACTGAAATCACCGTGGGCGCATCGAGCGACACAGAAATTGAGATTATTTCAGGTATTGAAGAGGGTGATACAGTGATCATTGGTCCGTATCGTGTTCTTTCAAAGCTGAAAGATGGACAAAGGGTTAAATTTGAGATTAAAGATGAGGACGAGTCCGGCTCCTCGTCAGAATAGGTGTTATGAAAAAGAAGACAGATATCATATGTCGTGCCGTAGATGTCAAGAAAACCTATTGGCGAGGTAAGGTTGCAGTTGAAGCACTGCGTGGTGTCAGTTTTGATATTAAAAGGAACGCTTATATTTCTATTATGGGACCATCAGGTTCTGGAAAGTCAACCTTGGTTCACATCCTCAGTTGTCTGGATACGCCTACTTCAGGTGAATACTATCTCGAAAATGCCCTTGTCTCTAAATATTCTGACGAGGAACTCGCCAAGGTAAGGAATATATTCTTCGGCTTCATTTTTCAAAGCTTCAGTCTTTTACCCCGGCTGAGCGCTTTGGACAACGTGGCGTTGCCTTTGATCTACAGGAGCATAAGCAAACATGAACGCATCGCAAAGGCAAAGGAGATAATCGAAAACGTAGGATTGGCTGATCGAATGCTACACCGACCCAATGAACTGTCCGGTGGTGAGTGCCAGCGTGTTGCTATTGCACGCGCTTTGGTAAATGATCCAAAAGTGATATTTGCTGATGAGCCAACCGGTAATTTAGATTCAAAGACCGGCGCTGAGATAATGGAAATATTTGACCATCTTGTTGATGAAGGCAATACCGTGGTTATGGTGACTCACGATGTGAATGTGGCGGCGCATGCGAGAAGAACTGTGAAGCTAAAGGATGGTTTAATAGCCAATGATTGAACTGCTTAGTAAATTTACACTTTCTTTTCAAACCTTTAAAACTCATAGACTGAGGTCGTTTCTCACAATGCTCGGTATAATCATCGGCGTTACTACGGTAATCGCAATCCTTTCTTTGATCGAGGGACTTAACCGTACAGTTGCTGAACAGGTAAAGTCGATCGGTTCAGACCTCATCTTTCTTCAGAAATTCTCCTGGGTCAGTACTGGTCACCGGGATTTGGACAAACTCGCCGGTCGTCCAGATTTGCTCCCAGATGACGCTGAAGCAATCACCAAGTTGAGCTCGGTTGAAATCGCGATCCCCCAGACCAGTCGACAGCTGCAGATACTGAAATACAAGGACAACGAAGTGTCGAACTCATCGGTAGCCGGTTCTGATGAAAACTACGCATGGGTGAATAACTATATAGTCGAAAGTGGTCGGGATTTTTCAAGAGATGACGTTTTACACCGCCGCGCGGTCGGGATCATAGGTTCGTACATAGCGACTAATCTTTTCCCAGATGAAACTGCGGTTGGCAAAGACCTGCATCTCAATGGTCACCGTATCAAAATCATTGGTGTATTTAAAGAGAAAGGAACATTTCTTGGAAACAGCCTTGATGATTTTATCCTCATCCCATACACTGTTTTTGAAAAGTTTTTTCCGAGACCAAGAGGGACATTGTGGTCGCGGGTCTATGGCGGCTATAGTATTGGTATTAAGGCAAAGGATGGGATGAAAATCGAGGAGACGACTGATCAAGTACGCGAGCTAATGCGGCGGCGTCATGGTCTTGGTTTTGATAAAGAAGATGATTTTGAACTAAACACGCAGCAAATACTCATGGACCTTTATCAAAGCATAACAAATGTAGGGTTTATTGCCATTGTAGCTATCGCCGCTATTTCATTGGTCGTTGGTGGGATCGGGATTATGAACATTATGCTCGTTTCGGTTGCCGAAAGGACACGCGAAATCGGCATCCGCAAAGCAGTTGGTGCCTCGAACAATAATATTCTTGCGCAATTTCTCATTGAATCAATCGTCCTGGCATTGGTCGGTGGTCTAATCGGTATTGTATTTGGAATGCTGTTGGCTTGGTTGATTTCGGCGGTGTCGCCTCTTAAGGCATCAGTGTCTTTCTGGATGATACTTCTCGGCTTCGGATTTTCCGCGTCAGTCGGCATATTTTTTGGGATTTATCCAGCACGTCGGGCTGCCTCACTCAACCCGATTGAAGCACTCAGGTACGAATAGCTATTAGGGTCAGGTCTTGAAATTTAAGATACCCCTCCAAGGTTTATTGCTAGTTAAATATCGCGTTAAGAACCTAATCTTAAATTTCAAGACCTGACCCCACTAGAAAGCAGGAATGAAAAAAGGGGGCATTCTCATGCCCCCTTTTTTCATATTTGTATCCGACTTGCTACCAGCTAAGAACCTTGAATTCGATTCTTCTGTTCATATCGCGACCAGACTTTGTCCGGTTGTCCGCGATCGGTTGTGATTCACCATAACCAACTGCGATCACGCGCGTGGGGTCCATACTATGGTATCTGATTAAATAATCTCTTACTGAGTTCGCTCTCTGATAGGAGAGTTTCTGGTTATAAGAATCAGAACCAACACTGTCGGTATGTCCGCTTATCTCAACTCTCATATTAGGTTTTGCTGTTAGTACTTTAGCAGCATCGTCGAGCACTGGGTATGAGGTTGGTTTAATGACTGCTGAGTTGAAGTCAAAGTAAATACCTTTGAGAACGACTTTTTCACCAACCTTGGGGATCGGTTTCAAGGTGAAGTTATGGATTTTGGTTTCGTCTTTAGCAAGGACTATAGGTGCACTCTCGGGAACGTAGTCGGCAGCCTCGATCTTGACTGAGTATGTTCCAGGTGGAATAGTAACTTTATATATACCAGTGCTGGGATCAGTCGTGACCTTAGGTATATTGGTATCGATAAATATGAGCTGGGCAAGCAATGGTTTCCCAGTTTCAAATTCAGAGATTTTACCAGTAAGAATTGCCTGATCAACACCAATCTTAGTAAGTGCAATATCGATGACTTTACTTTCATCTTCCTGGAGCGTAACAACTTTTTCATTGAACTGATAGTTTGTCGCTTCGACGTGGAGTCGATAAGTAGCTGGTGGTAGAGTAATATTGTACATACCAGAAGGGTCTGAACTGATCGCCTTTACTTCGGTTTGCGGAAATGTTATCTCGGCAACGATCGGTTCTTTTGTCTCTAGATCATAAATCTTACCGATGATCTTTGATACCGGTTTCGTGTTAAGGGCAAAATCGAGGACGATTTGATCACCGTCTTTTAAAACCATCCCCTGTTCTTTCCAACGATACCCTGGGGCTTCAACATGGACACGATAACTACCCGGTGAAAAAGATGTCTCGTAGAAACCAACATCGCCAGTCTGGATTGCTTCTTTTTCAGACCCGGGGAAACTGATTGTTGCGTTCACCGGCTCATTGGTTTTCACATTGTAGACCTTGCCCGAGACTTTGGCAATTGGAATGTGGATTTTCACTTTTTTGACCAGGTCAGCACCACCTGAAATATTAAAGAATACCTTCCACCACATGTCCTCAACCGTAGGGCTCACTATACCTAATTCACAGCCAATATCAAAGCTTACTCTTTTGCTACCAAATCGCACACCCGGGGTTACCCATAATGATTCTTCCTTTGCATCCAGATCAAACATACCATAGGTCTCGAATAATATTCTTGCATCTTCGTGAGGGATGAGCTCGATACCAAAACCATGCTGAAGGTAATCTGGCCTTAGGTAGTTATTATCAAATTCAGCGGAATCGACGTAGAATGGTCTTTTGTCTACTCCGGTAGCTAAATAACCACCGTTGAGATGTGCGGCAATTGGACCGATTCTGAAGTCAACAAGACCGGTGACTCCAATATCAGGGTTATGAGGTATGTGCGGAGGAAAATTAGGTACGACTGGGGTAGCACCGGCGTCGTAGCCAAATGTATCTGCATAGAATTGTTCATCACGATATAGTGCATTACTAAACCATTCTTCTGATAATCCTGGACCAATGTCGACATAAACATCAATTCCAAAAGCGTATTTTAAAGGGGTTATCTCATCAATAATAAACGGGTAACCTCCCTTTGCACCGATCTTAATCGACTTCAACCCGATTACCGGATCTGGATCACCGCGATCAATAGGATAATTAGTCATCTCAAACCATTTACAATATGGTGTGAAATCAACTCGCGCATCGATATAATCGATGATTGAATATGTCAAGCCAGTTGAGACATGGAAAAAGTGCTTACGGTCAGTTACATCCTTACCACCTTGGAAAGTTGACATTGCCTCGTACCGTTCCTGCGGAGCGATGTGGAATGTGAGCACACCCATATTAAAAGGTTCTGCATATTGCAGTTTAAACATACCTCGACCACCATAGATCGTTGTTTCCTGTGCTAAGAGGAATAGTGGTATTGCACAAAAAACAAGGAAAAGCTTCTTCATTATACCTCCTTTGCTACAATCATCAATAATGCGGCCCCAACGGGAATCGAACCCGTGTCTCCACCTTGAAAGAGTGATGTCCTAACCCCTAGACGATGGGGCCTTGTGCGTCAGAATGTATAAATTTCTGAAGGATTCATTGTCGACGATTGCTTGGTTAATTAAAAAATAGTTTTCGAGATTTGAATTAGTCGCCATGATTCGATTGCTCAAATCCTCCCCCATTGCCAAGAGGAATTTCGCTGCAACTTTTGGGTTTTCACTTAACATATCCATAAAATCCTGTTTTTTCAGAGTTAGAAGCCGGCAAGTTGTTTTAGCCTTGACCGTTGCCGAACGCGGTTTGTCCGTAAGCAGAGCCATTTCGCCAAAAAAAGATGTTTCCGGTAATTCTGATAATAATAAAACAACATCGCCGCGCGTTAAATACACTTCTACCCGACCAGATTCAATAATGAACATCTCATCACCAGTAGTACCTTCTTTGATTATTACCGTATTCTCTTGAATATTTCGCGCCTTCCATTTCACGAGCATCCAATCAACTTCCTGGGGAGTTAGGTATTTAAAAAGTCTAACCTTTGTCCTGTCCTTCATGTTTCCATTCTAATCATATTCAGATAATTGTCAAGGCTGCAATTTAGGATTTAGCCACGCAACCCTTGGTTAATTTGTGTCTTGATTTTTTCCAAATGTCAAGTATACTTAACAAGATGTCTAAAAAATCAATTCATGACACATTGATCCAGACAAAACCTGGTGTCCTGGCGCTTTTTGATCCAGACCGCATGGCTCTGGACAAAGTAGGCGATTTGACAAAATCAGTTTGTGACCAAGGTATTACGGCTATCCTTATTGGTTCGTCACTTCTAGTCTCCCCTCATTTCGATTCATTCATTGCTGAAGTGAAGAAAAATGCTGAAAAGCCAGTAATTCTCTTTCCAGGCGGTTGCCACCAAGTTTCGGCAAATGCCGACGCGATATTTTTCTTATCGTTGTTGAGCGGAAGAAACGCCGAATTTCTTGTGGGCGAGCAGGTCAAAGCCGTATTCCTGGTCAAGGAATATAACTTAGAGGTTATACCAGTAGGGTATATCCTTGTCGAATCTGGTAATTACACAGCAGTTGAGTATATGTCTAACACGCGTCCTATCCCTCGTTCCAAACCAGAAATTGCAATGGCTCATGCGCTGACCGGTGAGTATTTCGGCATGAAATACATATATCTTGAGGCAGGTAGTGGTGCACAGCAATCAGTGCCCGTTGAGATGGTAAAAAAGGTCAAAGAAATCATTTCCATCCCGCTTATTGTTGGTGGCGGCATTCAAAATCCTGAGAATGCTCGGGAAATAGTTGAGGCAGGTGCTGATTACATTGTGTTGGGTAGCATTATTGAAAGATCGAAGGAACAATTTGAGGTGATCATGAGGAGCATTGTATGAATCCAGCTCCTTATCACGAGAAAAATCATGTTTACATGTTAAGTATAAACATAACAACAACCTCGCCATTGAATTTTGGTGAAAGATGGATTAAGAAAGGAGCGGGATGAAGGTTTTAATTGTCGGCGGTGGTGGCAGGGAACATGCCCTTGCCTGGAAATTGAATAAAGCAAAAAAAATTACGAAGATATATGCAGCACCAGGAAACCCTGGAATTGCTGAGCTGGGGACATGTGTTAATATTCTGGCTTCTGATATTAACGGTTTGGTCCGTTTTGCCGAGGAGAAGAAAATCGATTTAACTGTGGTTGGACCAGAAATCCCTCTTGCCTTAGGTATTGTCGATGAGTTTGAGCAGAAGGGTCTGAGAATATTTGGTCCCAACAAAAAAGCAAGCCGTATCGAAGCTGACAAGTCGTTTGCCCGCGAGTTCATGCACCGATTTGGCATACCGGCACCGGAATTCCAGGTGTATGACACTGCCTCTGAGGCGTTGAAATACACCAAAACAATTAGCAAATACCCGGTCGTTATTAAAGCTTCAGGTTTGGCCGGGGGCAAGGGTGTGTTTGTGGCAAACACAAGAAAAGCATACGAAAAGACAATTGATGAAATACTTGTGCAACACCGCCTTGGTGAAGCTGGCAAGCGGATTGTTGTAGAAGAATTCCTTACTGGTCAGGAGGCTTCGATATTTGTTCTAACCGATGGCACGACAATTACCTATTTACCGTCTTCTCAAGACCACAAGAAGTTATACGATCGCAACCGGGGGCCAAATACCGGGGGCATGGGCGCATATGCCCCTTACCCGACAAATCGCCGCGTAAGCAGTATTGTTGAAAAAGTCATTATTCAACCAACAGTTTTAGCTTTACGAGACCAGGGCATGAATTACAAGGGTGTTCTATATGCGGGCATTATCATTACCTCATTGGGTCCGAAAGTTCTGGAATTTAACTGCCGCTTTGGTGATCCTGAAGCCCAGGTGATTCTGCCTATAATAGAAGGTGATATGCTTGAACCGCTTCTTGCCGTGGCTGACGGTAAACTCGCGGATGTGGAGATCAAAATAAAGAATCACTGGTCAATTTGTGTTGTTCTGGCTTCAGGTGGTTATCCATTTGATTATCGAGTTGGCGAGGAAATTCAGTTTAAAGAAAAATTGTCGCCCAAGACAATTGTTTTTCAAGCAGGTACCAAAAAAGAGGATTCGAAATTAGTTACTGCATCAGGACGGGTACTGAATATTGTTACGACGCATGAGAATTTAAAGGTCGCAAAGCAGAATGTCTATAGTGAAATCAAGAAAATCCGTTTCAAAGGCATGTACTACCGCAAGGACATTGGTAATTCTGGTATGAAGAAAATGAAAAGAAAGAGGCGCAAATGAATCCAGCCCCTTATCAGAAGAAAAATTATGTTTACATGTTAAGTATAGATATAACAATAGCATTACCAATGAATTTTGATGAGGTCTGGACCAAGAAAGGAGCGGGATGAAGATCTGGATATTTATGGGCAGCAAGTCTGATAAAGAGATTATGGCAAGTGCTGAAGAGATTCTTAGGAAAGAATCAATCCCTTTTGAGACTTATGTTCATTCGGCGCACCGTGAACCTGAAAAAATCAAGGCGTTATTGGAAAAGGCAAAGGATGAAGATGTTATTGCGATTATTGCCGGTGCTGGCCTTGCGGCTCATTTACCCGGGTTCATTGCTTCGATGACTGATATCCCGGTTCTTGGAGTTCCTTTGCCAGTTTCAACGTTAGGCGGCATCGATTCACTACTTTCAATTGTCCAGATGCCTTCAGGTGTACCAGTGGCGTGTTTTGGAATCGGGAAACACGGCGTGAAAAACGCTGCCATATTCGCCAGTCGATTATACCATTCAATGAGTGAGAAAACATCCAGGGCATAAACTTCGATTTATGATGCCTGATAAATCAGGCTGCTACTACAAGTTGGTGGTTAATAATGTAGTCGCCCAATTCATTGGGCAATACCTGATAAATCAGGCTACTACAATTTCTCAACCAACTGTAGTCGCCCAATTCATTGGGCGATTTAGGTAAGTATACATGATAGTCAAAATCGAAGACACGCCAGAATTTTATTCCCAACTCATAGAAAGTCTCAAAGCGGGACGGATTATTTCTCTACCAACTGATACGGTCTATGGTCTTGCCGTGGATGGATCAAATGATAAAGCACTGAATAAATTAGCCAAGATCAAGGAACGTGAAGAGAAGCCGTTTGCATTTTTCATGTCAAGGAATCGCATAGAAGATTATGCTCATATTACCAAAAGAAAGATCATAGAATGTTTTGTTCCCGGACCGATTACCGTTATATTGAGAAGAAACACTAAAAAGTTCTTGTCAATCAATAGCGAAAAAATCGGTATAAGAGTCCCTCAAGTTGATTTTATTATTAAACTCTTGAGTAAATATGAAAACCCTTTGGCTGTAACAAGCGCTAACCGTTCAGGTCAACCAACACTCTGTTCAGCATTAGCTATTGCCGAGCAATTCCCAGAGGTTGATTTGGTTGTCGATGGTGGAGAACTTATTTCAAAACCTTCCACAGTTATTGATTTGGCATGCACTCCACCATTAGTAAAAAGGAAAGGCGCGATCCCGATTCTTGAAATCGAAAAGGTCTATGGTCGCAATGTTATATTGAAACAACCCCTGAAGTTCAACGTACTGTTTGTGTGTACTGGTAATACCTGCCGCAGCCCTATGGCTCAAGGTGTTCTTAAAACCATGGTAGACGAAGAGTACTGTACTGTAAAATCATGCGGCAATTTGCCCATGAGTGGGTTGCCGCCATCAGATAACGGTGTGCAGGTCGTCGAAGAATACGGTGGTTCAATTAAAGAAAACCTGTCCCAGACATTAACCAGGGAGTTGATAGACTGGGCAGATTTGATCCTTGTTATGGGTTACAAGCACTTTCAGTGTGTTATAGATATTCAACCAGGCGCCGCAGTAAAGACGTTTCTTTTAAAAGAATACAAGAGAAAGGTGAAATATAACGAAATCTCTGATCCAATTGGACAGGATATCGATGCTTACCGGAAAACCGCAGAGAGTATGTTACCTTCACTCAAGCTCATTGCGCGAGACATTAAAAGAAGATTCGAAGAAAAAAGTAAGCAGTAAGGGAAACACAAATAATGACAAAGGACAAATCTCAAATCGCAAATGAATCCCGCTCATCTATGATGGGCGTGGATGAATGTCAAATTATAAAATTAAAATTAACGAATACGACACACGAATCACGAATACGGAGCAATAATCTGTGATTATATGAAGGTGATCTTAGCGGGATTCAATGTTGACCTCAATGCCTTAAAAGAATACAAGAAAAAGGATATTGTATTAACCCCGGAATCGATATCAGCGGCATATGCGCGGATTAGCCGAAGCCCTAAGCCAGTAGATAAGCTAAGACAAGAATCATGCAAAGAAGTGGCAAAAGCACGGCGTTCAAATCGCACGATAATTTTTGAAATGGGACATCACTCTATTGCCGAACATGCAGTATTTAATTTTGATATTATTGGAATTTCTCGTCTTGCCGTTGAAGAACTCGAGAAATTCCGCTTGTGTTCATATACTGAAAAATCTCAGCGCTATGTAACTCTAAAAGGCGATTTTGTGATCCCTACAGTACTGAAAAATTCCAGTTTAAAAAATGATTATCTCAATATGATAAAGCTTCAGAATGATTACTACAGAAAACTCTACAAAAAGATTAGTGCATACAACCTCAGGAAAAATCCCGGGCTTGCGAAAAACCGAAAAAATGAAAAGACTCTTAAGAACTCAGCAAAAGAGGATGCCCGGTATATCCTGTCTCTGGCAACCCAAGCCCAGCTTGGCGCAACAATAAACGCACGTAACCTGGAATTGATGATCAGAAGATTTGCTTCACATAACTTGAAAGAAATTAATGAGCTTGGAAAAAAACTTTACGTGTTGGTTCATAAAATAGCACCTTCGATTATCTTGTTCCATAAGGCAAACGATTATGACCAGAAAACATATCCTGAATTACGAAAATATGCGAGAAGATTAGAAATTTCACCCCCACCATTATCCTCCCCCCTCGAGGGGGAGGAAATAGGAGGGGGGGAGGTAAAGCTTGTTGATTATACTCCAGATGGCGATAATAGAATCCTCGCGGCGCTTTTGTTTAGGACCTCAAAGAGAAGTTACAGGGATGCTATAAGGTGTGTAAGAAATCTGTCCAAGAAGAAAAAAGTTGCGCTCTATAAAAAATCCTGCGAGCGTATGGAATTATACGATGTCCTGCTCAGGGAGTTCGAATTTGCGAAGCTGACCTTCTCCTTAATAGTTTCAGGAGGTTGTTTTGGTCAGCTCAAACGCCACCGTATCGCTTCATTAACATGTCAGGGGTATGAACCAGAACTTGGTTTGACAATCCCTGAATCAGTTATACAAGTTGGTGAGGAAAAAGGGTTTACAAGAATAGCAAAGAAAAGTGCAGCAGTTTACAAAAAAATAGAAAAAAAACATCCTGGGGTTGGAAGTTATATACTCACAAATGCACACCGCAAGAGAGTCCTCTTGAGCGTGAACTTGAGGGAATTCTATCATATATCACGTTTGCGTGAAGACCCGACTGCCCAGTGGGACATCAGGTACAAAGCCAATAAAATGTCAAAATTAGCAAAAAAGGTGATGCCAATAACTACTCTACTCCTTGGCGGCAAATCAGATTATCCAAAGATCTATTCCAATCTTTTCGGCAAAGACCCCAAAATAACTAAAGTACCACTGCCCTGAATGCGTATTTCATTGTTATTTTAAGAACCGCGGTTTTGTTAACCGCTGTGCACTAGAACATGATTTACTTTGTGCTAATATCTATAAGCATTTGTGAGAAAATGTCTTGATAGTATATGTTTGCTGTGCCATATTAACTGATCTTGACAGAATAGACCAGATTTATATACTTAATTCATTTGGCAGCGATTATAAGTAGCTTCGATGACCCCACAGCTCTATTATTTTTTCTTCAGGGCATTTCTGATAAGAGGCAGGTATATCAAAATTGTAATGCCGATGAAGATGATGATTATTAATGAATTTGGTATTTTGAGGACATAGCCAATAAGGGCCAGGATGTAGAATCTCGGTGTTCTTGATAGGAAAACGACGAGCAAATATTTCCATAATGGATAGCGTGCCAAAATTACAAGGAAGCGAAAAGGATAAAACGGAACCGGTGTGAAGCCAGCCACCCACAATACGATAAATGGATATTTTTTGAACAGATCGACCAATCTGGTCACTATTTTACTCTTCAACAATTTTTTAGAAAGTTTTAGATCAGCAAAGAATTTGAAGACTGTATAGTTCAGGGCTTCTGTCAGAAGCACACCTGAAATGGCTACAAGTGCCACTGACACAGGTGAATAGAACTTGCTGAAATACAATAAAACCGGCTCATGGGGAACGATCGCAATAAGAAACATTGAGGGAAAGCTGTAGAAGAATAAGACCCATAAATTCTTGCTCTGGCGAATAGATGGGGAGGTTAGCCAGAGCACTAGCAAAATCGCTACAAGACAAATCTCACACCCTACTATTAATATCTTAATAACCGGGGTCGATTCTTTTTTCACGGTGTTGTTTGGTACAGCGCCGTTTCTATCCTGGTTCATTGGACTGGCTGTTATTATTTTAATAGTGTCCAGAGATTATCTCGCATAAGATATCTGGCTGGTTTTTCAGAATTGGCGCGGATACTGGTATTGCAGTCTCCACAAACATTCATCCGTGAGAAATCTTGGATAATCTCTTCTTGAGTATCATATTTTTTATTAATTAAACCACATGGAGAAAGCGTACCATCTGGGTTCACGATCAGGAAAGTCTGCCCAGCTCGGCAATCAGGTATAAAACCATTTTCGAAAAATCTGATCATTCTGCCAAAAACATATTCTGTAGCAAATAAGTTCTTATAGCGTTTTCTGAAATCAAGTAGCCTGGCCACTATTAGTTTAAATTCTGCCAGGTCCTTTTTCGTGAGCATATAACCCTTATCTTTAGTCCTTAACCAAGTATAAGTGCTGTAGTTGATATTGACTCCCCATTCTTTTGCCAGCTTTGCTATGGCAATAAGATCTCTGAAATTATCTCGTTGAACAACACAACTGATGGTTATGATATTCCGCTCCTCGGGTTCGAGCTCCTTTATCAATTTCTGGATTCGTTGGAAAAGCCGCGGAACACGACGAAATTCATTGTGGCGTTCATCAGGGTAATCCAGTGAAAGCGAGTACGAATCCACTCCAGATTTACAGAGGCTACGGAATCGTTCCTTGGTCAGAAGTGCACCATTTGTTGTAACCACGATATACGGAGCCCGGTTAGGTGTCCTTAAGGCTTCGATGATACGCTCAAGATCATTGCGTAGCAATGGTTCGCCGCCTGACACCTGAGCCACAACTGGACGCAACTGGTTGCATCTCTCACCGTATATCTCAGGCATTGCTCTATGTTCCTCTATCAGACCCCCAAGATGGCAATGTTTGCATCTGGCATTACAGTGGTAAGTAACTTCAAACGAGACACAATAGGGTTTTTTCCGAATATAGTTGCCTATGCCCCTTTGTAACAGAGCGAGCGTTCGTATCAAAGATTTCATGTTGATGAACCAACGTCTATTCTCTTTTTTGCAAAATCTTTACGCAGAAGGAATACTGAGTATGATTTGACCGCCACTAAACCACCAGCGATTACCGCGACCAATAGGTGCAGGTGCGGAAGGAAAATCAACAGCAGTGTTACAACGCTTGAATTGCAGAACTTGGCGACCGGGGAGTAGTTCAGTTTATAGACGGTCTTGTTTACTTTATAAAAATAATTGGGTGATATAATATCGAATTTCACGAACTGATAACTCAAGTAGAAATCAACGAAAGCGTAATCGATGAGGTAGAGCATAACAGGTAAGTATATATATGGTCGAAAGTACAGGAAAATGACATAGAAACAGATGATCTCGAGCCGGTCAGCGATAATGTCTATCTCAGCTCCGAGAATCGTTTCCTGTTTCAATTTTCGAGCACAGAATCCATCTATGAAATCCCCGATCCAGTGGATCACAAAACCGATATAATTATATGTTGGGTTGTGTTTGAGTATTGCCAGTGTAAAAAAAGTAAGGGACGAGACTACTCTAATTAACGTCATTATATTGGCTTCACTGAAAACTGATTCAGGGCTTCTGGGCCTAAAGGGTTGGTATTTCATCATCTTTCTCTATGCTATCTCTTGCAGAATTATACTCACAAAGAATGAAAAATCAATAGAAGAAGAGAAATTACATGTTCCCAATCGTGTTATGTTCCAGGCAAAATAGGAGAAAAAGCCAGTTTTTTCGTAGAGACATTCTAAGGTTGCTCCCCTCTGGAACAGGGTATAATGAGGTACCCCGAAGGACGTAAGATGGAGAGCACAACATCCATTCAAATAACAATAGAGCCAAGACCGACACCTGGTGGTGCGGCAAAGCTGATCCGTAAAGTGAAGAAGGTAACGAAGCGGAAATTCACGGTTGACCAGAAAATTAAGATCGTCTTAGAGGGGTTTCGCAATGTGGGAGTCGAATAAAGCATTATGGCTTGTAACTAAATGAGGAGAGGATCATAAAAGGCCATTATGGTACAAAACGTTGTCTTCATTGACTTTGCACGGATTTTAGCCGTAATTTCAAGGGTTACAAAAAATGCTTTCTGCGGTTTACCTCTCGACAAGCTCGAGACGTTCCGGGAAAACGCCGCTCTATCCGACCGGGGAATCCAGTTTGGATCGTCCGATCCCTTCGACATATAACTCAGGACTACAGCAAGTCGGACGATGACATGGCGTCGAATTCCTCCGATCAAGTCGGACGATGACAGTAGAGGAGGTTGTGGCGTCAAATCTTTCCTAAGAATCGGAGAATGGGTGAAACGGAGACACGGAGAAACGACTGCTTCGCAGATGAAAAAATTGCAGCTCACTATGTTCGACACTTTCAGCAGCGGCTTCTAATTTACAAAACCAGCCGTAACTTTAGATTTTGTCGAATGTCAAGCTGAAAGTATCGAGTCTATCGAGATGCTGCAAGTATCGCTATAGTCTCGAGTCTAACGAAGTTAGAAAGAGGAAGTATTGAGATGACCCCAATAGAGCCGAGACCATTTAGAAGCCCAATGCTTCGATACGGCAACTGGAAGGCATTCTATTTTTCTGCCAACAATGTAGCTGGCTGAATTGCTTTAATTTTCTTAAATCGTATAAAGTCTTTGATATTGTAAGTAACAATCTGCTTTATTCCATTATCGAGCATAGTTTGAATTAATAATGCATCAAAGATTTGTTGTTTTGACAATCGATGTTTTACAGCAATGCTTAATGTGCGTTTTGCTGTTTCACTCCGCTGATGAATTTTAAGAAATAATGGGTTGTCTAAATAATTATTAGTCAGCAAAGCAAGTGCTTGTACAGGATTTAATGGATTTCTTACACGCTTAACATCAGTTATTATTGCGTAACATTCTAATATGCTTTGATAGGCAATACAAGGAATAAACTTATCCTTCTTAGCTTGTTCAAAAATTTCCACCGAATCAATGTGGAATTTTGATTTCTCGTCGATTGCATAAATCAGAACATTAGTATCTATTAGATAAATATTCGTCATACAATTTCTGACGGTTGACTTTTTTGATTAACCCGAGAGCTCGTGTCTCAAACTTTTTAGGTTTTCTTTTCTCTATTTGTTTCAGCAATGTCCGAAGATAACGCAAATCATCCTCTTTAAGCATTTTTATTTCTTTAATTATAGCATCCTTTATTGTCATCAAAACCTCACATTATTATAATTAATTTGAATTCTAAGTCAAGCATCGAATTTGTTTTTTGAGAGGCAAAAGATAAAACTGTACTTTTTGATGTATTTTTTAAAAGATAAAAGTGAAGATGAGGAACATATGGGGTCAAATCTTTCCTAAGAATCGGAGAATGGGTGAAACGGAGACACGGAGAAACGACTGCTTCGCAGATGAAAAAATTGCAGCGGTTTTTACTTCTTTTTATCCACCTTATAGTTCTTTGCCAAATCCAGAGCATCTTTTACAAATTCAATTAATTTATCAATATCTTGGACCTTAGCATCAACAATCTTTTTATCATCAGAAAAAGCCAACAATTCAAAAAGCGAAACATTGAAAGCTCTAGCAATTTTCTCTAAAGAAATGAGTGTTGGATTTTTCTCAGCTCTTTCGAGGTTACCAATGAAAGTTGGATGCAAATCAGCCTTTTCAGCCAACTGTTCCTGAGACATTTTTTTAATTTTTCTTAATTCTCTGATTCGTTTAGCAAATTTACGTAAAATAGTATTTTCTTTCATTGATAAATATAATCAAGCAAACTGATTTTTCTACAGTCTAAAGAGAACAAAACACTTGACAAAATATACTACAGTGAATATAATCACGCGATTTTAAGGATAAATATTGAAAACAGTACATCTTTATGAAGTTAAACTCATGGATAATCACATATATCGTGGTGAAATTGTATACAGAGATGATAAGACAATAAGACTGAGATTGGCAAATGAGCAGACAATTTGCATAACTTTACATGGAATAATGTTAATCAAAGACTTAGGCTGGAGAAAAATAAAAAAAGGTGGCAGTTATTGACATATGAAGTCCTTTAACTATAATATCAGTGCTTAGTACTTATTTATCCCGTAGAATGTGATAACTATTCAACCGGGACTGCTTAGTATCTGGTGATAAAAGCCGGGATGGCGGAATTGGGAGACGCGCTAGGTTCAGGACCTAGTGCCCGCAAGGGTGTAGGGGTTCAAATCCCCTTCCCGGCATGATGTAGGGAGCAGGAATTAGGGAACAGGAATCAGAGAATAGAAATCAGGAATCAGAGAACAGGAATTAGGGAATAGGGATCAGGGAATAGGGATCAGGGAATAGGGATTAGAGTGTAACAGATGATAGATAATAAGCTTATTTCTCTTGGACGTTTTCTTTATCGTTATCGGGCAGTGATCGCCGTTCCTTTTTTTATTCTACTCGTCATTCTCTCAAGACCTGGACATATCAAAATCATCCCTTATTTTATAATATTTATCGGATTGATCATCAGATTTTGGGCGGCTGGATATATCGGCAAAAAAGCCAGAGCGACAAATTTTTCCACCGGGTGCTGGATAATCAATGCTCCTTATAAATATCTAAAACATCCTTTATATGTCGGGAACTTTTTTCTTGTTTTAGGTGTTGTTCTACTCTTTAATCCAGCAATATGGTTTGCCGTTCTGATTATGGTTTTGTTCTTGTTCGTGTATACGCTTATTATTATGAGCGAATCGAATTATCTAAAAGATTTACCTAAAACAAAAGCACACTTTAAATTGGTGAATTGTAAAGGCGAAATATCGACAATTTTTGTTGTCCTTTTCATCATTTTGGTCTATTCTATCCTTCGCATGTCTTAATAACTATCAGTATCTAAATCGTTGATTTTTTCGAAATCATCCTGATAATCAAAACCGCCTTCAAAACCATGAATATCACATGAATCTTTTGGTTCAGTACCATTGATAAAGACTTCTTCGCTCACCTTGGGGCAGAATTGGCGTGCCAAAAGACCGGTTTGTGAGCAGATGCGGCGGTTCACTAACCCAGTGGGTTTGGGGAATACGCCATAAGGCGGCTTGTTTATTTTATCCATGAGGTCGCCCCAGATCGGCGCCGCGACATTACCTCCGGTTGCCCCTCTAAATATCCGATCATTATTATCATTGCCAAGCCATACTCCACAGATATACTTAGGTGTGTAGCCGATAAACCATGTATCAGAATAATTGTTGGTCGTCCCTGTCTTTCCAGCAGCTGGTCCTTTATAATATCTTCTTATGCGATAAGCCGTGCCGCCATCAACTACCGAGCGCATCATATTGGTCATGATATAGCTGATCTGCGGTGACAGTTTATTTTCTGGGAAGGGGCTGTTCATTTCAATGATCGTACCATCACGGTCGGTTATTTTCCGTATATAATTTGGTGCGACTTTTTCTCCCAAATTAGCTATTGTACCAACCGCGCTAACCATTTCTATCAAACTAACGCCACAAGAACCTAAAGCCAAAGATACGACTGCGAGCAATGGTGAATTTACACCGAGGTTATGGGCGTACTGCACAACAAGTTCTGGCCCGATATTACGTATTAAACGGATTGCCGCCAGGTTTCTGGAATGCTTTAAAGCCTGTTTTATGGTAATTGGACCCATGAATTTACGGTCATAATTCGACGGTCTATAAATACTGTCCATACCAGGAACCTCAAGGACAATGGGTAGATCGAGAACAATGTCAGATGGTGTAAAACCGATGGCAATGGCGGCAGTAAAAACAAAGACCTTAAAGGCACTACCTGCCTGGCGCTTGGCTTGCGTTGCACGATTCCATTTACTCTGGGAAAAATCACGTCCGCCAACGAGTGCTTTGATTTCACCCGTGTGGTAATCCATGACAATAAGCGCACCCTGAAGATAAGGCGAGTATTTCAATGTATCAGCCAGACCGATTGAATCAAATTTCGCTTTTGTGTTTTTAAATCTATAGTCCTTTTCAACCTGAACCAGATGTTTTTCTACTATTTCTTCAGCGACTTTCTGGATATCAGTATTTAATGTCGTATAGATATGTGCGCCACTGCGATAGAGAAATTCGGGTCCGTATTTAAGCTCGAGATATCTTCTGATTTCCTCAACATAATATTCACCGAAACGCTTCTGCTCTTTGTGTTCGATGACGAGGATTGATTCTTCTACAGCTTTTTCATATTGGGCGCTGGAAATAAGGTTATTCTCGAACATTACCTTTAATACCAGGTCTCTTCTCTGCTTGGCAATAGCCGGATGTTTATATGGCGAGTAGTTTTCAGGTGACTTTGGTAAAGCTATCAAGAGAGCGCATTCAGTTAGGGTAAGCTCGGTGATCTCTTTGTCAAAATAATATCTTGCCGCCGTAGCTACACCGTATCGACCCCGACCAAAATTGATTTGATTCAAATATCGCTCAAGGATTTCATCTTTTGTATACGTTCGTTCGATACGAATAGCAATTACCATCTCTTTCAACTTTCTACCCATAGTCTGCTCGAGTGTAAGAAACATGTTTCTGGCTAATTGCATTGTTATTGTGCTGCCACCCTGGACAACCCGCATATGGAGGATATTTGTAATCATCGCTCTTATTAGGGCAAGAAGATCGATTCCCCAGTGTTTGTAAAACGCTTTGTCTTCAATGCAAATGACGCCGTCTTTTAAATAATGAGGGATGCGTTCCAATTTTGCCAATTCTCGCCTTTCAATGAAGAATTCGCTAATCAGATTATCGTTGTCATCATAAACTTTTGTGGCGACTGGAGCCATGAAAAAGGATATCGATGCACTGGGTGGTAGGTCTCGGATAATCGAGATATACGTACCAGTACAAATACCAAATAATAGTGAGATGAGTATGATAATCGCCCAGCGAACGCGGTGGCGTTTATTGAAGCGCTTGTTTATTCTTCGCATCGAATAGATATATTTTAGCCGGGTCAATCCTGAGCGTAAACAGTTCTCCAGTACGCGGCAGAAGTCCTTCAGGTAGACCGTATATCTTAGTGACTTTATTTAGTTGGAGCTTTGCCATGCTTCCATATAATACTTAATATTCTTATAAGCGTGCTTCTAAGTTCCTTTCGCGACACGACAAGATCGATCATGCCGTGTGCTAATAGATTCTCTGAACGCTGCAGGCCCGGCGGAAATTTCTCGCCGATAGTCTGTTGGGCAACTCGAGCACCAGTAAAGCCAAGCAGGGCTCCAGGTTCGGTGATAATGATATCACCCAAAGAAGCATAGGATGCCATGACGCCGGCGGTCGTTGGGTGGGTGAGGATTGAGATATAGGGTATTTTCTCCTGTGCCAAAAGTGCTAACTCGGCAGATGTTTTTGCCATTTGCATTAAGGAAAGAATTCCCTCTTGCATCCGGGCGCCACCAGATGCTGATAAGATTATGAGGGGCAGTTTTTTCTCACGTGCGGTCCGTATTGCACGGGCTATTTTTTCGCCTATCACCGAGCCCATGCTGCCGCCCATAAAAGCGAAGTCCATAGCAGCAAAAACAACTGGGATTTCTCCGATACTGGCAAGACCATAGACAGCGCCTTCTTTCATGCCGGTTTTTTCCTGGGCGATCTTTTGTTTTTTCTTGTATTCAGGAAAATCTAAAGGGTCAAGGGGCTCAAGATCTTTATCTTTTTCCTCTAATTTCGCGCCATCAAGCAGCAGGGAAATATAGTTGTGATGGTTTATCCTGAAATGGAAATTGCATTTTGGGCAGATCCAAAGATTCTTTTCCAGCTCTTTACGATATAATATTTCCCCACAGGTTTCACATTTGACCCACAACCCATCGGGCAATTTCAGTTTCTCTTCAGTCCTTGCTTTAACTTTCTTCTTAAACCACA
This sequence comes from Candidatus Stahliibacteriota bacterium, assembly GCA_030602565.1. GTDB lineage: Bacteria > Hydrothermota > Tepidihabitantia > SM23-42 > SM23-42 > JAUVZL01. Next base: position 23,762 of record JAUVZL010000005.1, on the reverse strand, counting down.
TAGGCTTTATTGTAACTTATTTTGGAAAAATGTCAAGATTAAGAAGACAGGAGAAGGCTGGAACCATCTATCTCGGTACTTTGAGTATTAAAACAATGCCCACCGCTCCAAAGAGCATATTTGGAAGCCAGGCAGCTAAAAGCGGGTCCATTAAACCGGCAACCCCGTAGGCGCGGCATGATTGAATGAGTCCCCAATAGGTAAATGCTATGGCGACACTTATGCCTAAGCCAATCGCAATGCCGCCTTTTTTTAATACTACAGAAAGAGGAAGCGTAATGAGTAAAATAATTATCGTTATTATAGGGTTAGAAAAACGGTAATTTAGTTCTACTTCTTCCTTCGCGATATTCTCGCCAGCGCGCGCCCTTTTCTGCACGAATTTGTAGATCTGGACAAAATTCATTTCTTCAACTGGCTTTATTCTCTTCATAAAATCCTCGGGTTTTTCCTTGAGCTCGGGCATTTCTAAAACTGGATAGGTTTTCACCGTTTCATTACCTTGTTCGTCAAATTCTCGATATGTCGCCTGGCTAAATTTCCAGTATTCATCATATACTCCAGTCGCAGCATCGATTCTCTTCTTGATTTTGTTCTCCTTGGATATCTGCCAGAGGATAACCATGTTAATCATTTGCGTTTTGGCGTCAAACCTCTTGATAAAATAGACCCAGTCATCTTCGCCTTGGTAGAAAAAATTATTGCGCCTGTGCTGTGGTCGTTTAGGCCGCTTATTGATTTTTTCCTTTTGGTGTTCAAATAACTTTGCCTGTGACCAGACACCAGTTGTTTCTTGGAAGACAAAGGTCAGTATAGAAATCATTAAACCGGCAGAAAGAATTAACATAAACAGACGATTTGTATTCAAACCACAAGTTTTTAAAGCAATTAACTCTTTATTTTTTGTCATGATACCGAAGACGAAAAAGACTGCCATTATTGACCCTATAGGGATGAGGAGTATAAGGTAGGAAGGTGTTAGGTAGACATAGTAGAGGAGAATATCTTTTGCCAGGGCATCCTTAGCTAAGAATTTCCCCAGGTTGTCAAATAGATTTATCACGACATAGATAAATATCAGGACCCCGAGGCAAAGGAATAGATATTTCAGGAAACTGCTGAGTACGTAACGGTTAATCACTTTCATTTTAGAAACCGCTTGAGAGGCGACCTTTCATACTCAGCGAGGAGAAAGAGATAGAGCCCCGAGATAAAGAGTACAATATTAGGTAACCACATTGCCCAGTACGGTGAAAAACCGCGTCGGTCGGCAAATTCCTCGCCCGCAAGGACGAGGATGTAGTATGACGAAAACAGCAGAATGCCGATAAGAACTCCGCCAATCCCACCACGCCGGAAAAGATAACCTAATGGAGCACCTATTAAAACAAAGAGGATACAGGCAATAGCCAATGAGAATTTCTTATTGAATTCGACTAAATACCGTGATATTTTCCTTTGTTTACCTTTTATTACATTGATTTTTTTTCCGATTTTGAATCGTGCAGCATCAAGGTTTGTGATATCACCGTTAATGAACTTGGTTATCGCCACGGTGCCGATTTCAGTGATCTCAGTGTTTAGTGATAAGATTTCCTGTCTTGTTTGATCAATTCTGGACTTGAGTCCAAATATATTGAGTTCATTCTGGTTACGATGCTTTCTTTCCTTTCTTACCAGTTCAGTATTTACCGTCATATTAATAGTCTGTTTGCTGAAATTTGTTCGCTGGTACGTAGCATTATCAATGAGCTGATGTAGTTCGCCGTCATAGAGAATGAATTGGAGGATTCCCTCTTTTTCAAAATCTTTGAGTTCACCATGAGGAGCAGTCATCATTAAGCTATTACGGAGATCGTAAATAGTTATATCGTAGAGCTTTGACCGGTGCTCATCTTTTCTACCTACATATACCATGTAACCGGGAAATTCGTTTGTAAAAACTCCCTCCGGCAACCTTATAGCTGGTCGCTTCCTTGATATGTCAAGCATGAGATTTCTCACCCGATGGTTTGACTCAGGGAGTACGAAGCTGTTGAAAAACATGAGGAAAAACATAAATAAAAGGGTTACTACAAAAGGTGTTTTCATAACCGAAAAGAAAGTCTGACCACTTATTTTCAGGGCAAGAATCTCGTTGTCCCCAGAAAAACGGCCAAAGGTCATGATAATTGCCACAAGGATTGCCATTGGTGCAGTATATGAAACTATTAAAGGCAGGGTGTAGATCAGAATTTGGCCAACGATGTCAAATGGCAGCCCCTTTCTTACAAAGAGATCAATCAGACGAAACAATTGGTCCATTAACAGAATAAAAGTCAGTGCTACAGCTGAGAAAAAGAAAGGTGGCACAAACTCTCGGAGAAAATAGCGATCTATTAACTTAGTCAATCAATCCTCTATTTTTGAGTCGGGCGATTCCTTTGACCGCAGAGGTGACCAGGGCTTTTGCATCAGGGTCCAAGTCAGCGTTGAAATCCATGATTCCGAGGTGAACCAATCTCATGTATGGTAAGTAAATAAAGGAATTGGTTTGAACTATTTTCATGGTATAGAATGTCTTCGGGTAAATAGGTTCAACTAGTTTATCAAAAAGAATAATGAGGTTTTTATTAGTTAGTGTATCATGGTCATAGAATTTACTGTCGGGAAATAATGGAAGATATTTTTCAGATACTGCAAAAACCATTGGGTCTGCATACACTGAACGATCCGTTGCGCCGCTAATAATTTCTGCATAGAGTTTTCTGGTCAAGGCGTGTTTTTCATTAAAAATGCTGGCGACTGGCGGCTTCAAATTGTTGAGCAATGTGTAGAGGTCATTATATTGCAAATTCGTGCGGTAATATTGAAACAGATTGAGGTAAACATTCGCATCCATGCTGCCGATTTTTACCAGTTGTTCTAAAACATGTATTACTTCGGTTCCTTGATTGAGTTTCTTGTAGCAATCATAAAGGTAGTACAGGGTAGTTTGAGATTCGATGTGCTCTGCATAATAGGTCTCAAAGTGCTTTGCGGCTTTCAGGAAATACTCGGCTTGATAGTCGGCTAATCCTTTTTCAAATTCACTACGGCGGTGAAAGAAAGTTGAGCAGCTTAGGATTAGTAGTACTAAGGTCCAAAAATAATGGCGAGACGGCATTCTTTAAGGAGTTCTATATTATTCTTTGAACCGTGGATGCGACGTGCATCTGGTCCAGAGATTTTAATATCAGTTCCAGCTTTACCAATAATATCGATTGCCTGAATCCTTAAGGGATTTTGACCGATTCTCGGGTTGTTGTGTAAATCTTGTGTTGTGTAGAGCACCAACCCTCTATTAATAATAGAATTCTGGTCAGCAAAACTGACTGAGTATACCTCTTCCAGCATATCATTATAGATGCTTGGGAAAAGACAAGGCTTCAGGTCAAAATCTCGACAGTCAATGACAATACCTGTGTACGTAGTGGACTCAATCTGTTTTGGTACAAGCTCGAGCCCCTGGGGGACTGGTTTGCCATCAGGCCATTCCTGTCTACAACACGGACACAACATGGGAACGACGAGCTTCACAGAAGACGTTTTGGGCAGGAGATGTGCCATTATCTTATTTGTCAAAGAAAGGTGGTAGACGTATTCGATGCTGCCGTCGGTTAAGTAATTCTGCTTGAGGATACAGTAATCTGGCAAAAGACTGGAGATTTGATTGCTGAGCCCAGGGTTGTTCTGGAGAAAATCCATGACCAGCATGCCTTGATCATACTGCAGCGTATTGAATTCCTTTTTCAACAGGTCAAAAGCAGTTGTTTGATCAGTTGCTGATGCCTTAAGTGTATATGTTTTCCAGTCCATCTCGCCTGAAAAAGGACCGGTGGCAAGGATGCAAAACAAAATAAAGAAAACCTTCGATATCACCATCATACCTCCATGCGATTCATATATGAATCGCTGCTAATAGCTTATGGCGAATTGCTAATAAAAACAATTTGCTATTTGCCATTAGCTATAAGCTATCCGCTGTGCCGCATACTGCGGCACAAAGCGGGCGACGGGATTTGAACCCGCGACCCTCGGCTTGGGAAGCCGATGCTCGACCCCTGAGCTACACCCGCAAACTCAAAAAAATTATATGCTAAATGATTTAGATGTCAAGGCTGCTGTTTCCTATTCATTGTTCTTTTAGAAGACGCATTTGATATAAATAGACCAATAACTGAGATCGGTCAAATATTCATAATTATCAAGATCAATTGACAGATGTTGATTCGGGTGCCAGCCAAGACCAAAAGAATAGGAATAACTCAACCGGTGAGAAATATGTCCACTGACAAGACCGGTATCAGTTGATTCTCTGAGATCCTTGTAATTGTAAAAGAAGCTTGTACCGAAGCGCAGATAAACTTTATTAATCAGGTATTCGACTGCCAAAGGGATTCTGAAGCTATTGGTAAAAGCCTGGAGATCATTACCAGTTGAAAGATTCCGGGTCGGTTGATACAGAAAATCATTGCGTAAGCCGATTACTGCAAAGCTTTTTTCTCCCATTGGTAATGCCTTTGCCCAACCGATTCGAGTGGTGAATGTATTGGCAAAATATTTGAGCTCTCTTTCGAAATCACCGAGGTCAAGGTATATTGAGTAGGGTAATGACTTGATTTCGGCGGTTGTGATTGGTCCACCGAAGTCGACAAACCAGGAGGTGAACCTGTTTACCTGAGAAGCATTTGTGTAGAATAAGCCGATTCGGCCACTGGGTATGCCAACTCGCTGACTGTAGATTTCGCCAATATTCCGTTCCTCAACCCGTTCGTAAAACCCGGCAGCAATTTTTAAATCAATATTCACTTTGCCGATATTAAAAGATGTCTGAGAACCGATAAAATACTCAATGTCCTTTACTAAGTGGTAGAGTGATGCATCTTCCTGTTCATAGCGGTTGATAATACCATCGTTAAACAAGTTCCAGACTTCGTCTTTTACTTTTAACAGCCACAAGTCTTCAAAGTAAATAGAATACTTCCGCCAGCCCTGGTAAGTCGGAAAAAACTCGTACTGATAGTCTACCCAGTATTTTGCATGTACGCCAATGCGGTTCGAGCTGAGGAATATGCTCAACGGTTGAGCTGAGGTTGCGTCATAGGCGATGCCGAGCATTTTTTCATTGAATATTTGAGGGTTTTGATAAAGGTCAGTTTCATAATCAGGGACAAGCCAGGCAAAATCAGTACCTAAAGCCTTGATACGAGGTGAATATTGCAGTCCATCAGCTAAACAAACCAAGAGTATTATCCCTACTAATAATTGCTTCATATTTTCTCCTGTTTTCCAGTGACTTTTCAAAACAAGTGTAGTGATGAGTACTGGTTTGTCAAGCTGACCGATTGACACAGAGTTGTTTCTCGATATAATCTTCTTAGAGAATGTAATTAAGAAGGGGGTGAATGTGATGAAGATTTACGTTCTGCTAATATCGGCGTTGGTTTTAATGATTTCCTTTATTTCTTGCGGTGAGAAAAAGGATGGTCCAAAGGTCGGTGACCTTACTCCTTTAGCAACAGGATTTGTTGAGTCACTCGTAAAGGAAGATTTTACTAATGCAGTAAAGAATTTTGATAGTACAATGAAAGGCGTGATGTCTGAAGCAAAACTTCAGGAGGTGTGGCAGGAGTTACTTGCACAAAGCGGGTCTTTTAAGAAACAAACTGGCGTTCGGCAGACACAAGAACAAGGTTTTAACATTGTATTCGTAGCCTGTGAATTTGAGAAATCGACGATTAACATTAAGGTGGTTTTTAATAATGCGAACGAAATCTCTGGACTTTGGTTTGTACCGTAGTGTGTTGGGCTGTTGGGGTCAAATCTCGACATTCCCGGTTACCCTGTCAAGATTTGACCCCAACAGCCTACTTGACGTTAGTGGAAAAATCAGTATAATTGTTAATGGAAAGCATAAAGTATAAACAAGGCCTTACATTTGATGATATTTTATTAGTCCCCCAGTATTCTGACACCTTACCCTGCGATTGTGCGGTCGCGACGAAATTCTCAAAGCATATTAGCTTGAAAATCCCGATTGTCAGTGCGGCAATGGACACTGTGACTGAATCAGCCATGGCAATTGCCGTTGCGCAGCAAGGGGGTATCGGGGTTATTCACAAGAATATGTCGATCAAAAGACAGCAGAGTGAGGTACGGAAGGTAAAACGTGCACAGGGTGGTATGATTGTAGATCCGATAACTGTGTATGAGGATTCATCAATACGTTTAGCCAAAGAAGTAATGGATAAGTACGGCATTTCCGGGGTTGTGGTTCTTGATAAGAAAGAGCAGATCGTTGGTATCCTGACAAATCGCGACATTCTCTTTGAAAAAAATCTTTCTAGAAAAGTAAAGGACATTATGACCCATGAGAAATTGATTACCGCACCTGAAGGAACGAGTTTGGAAAGAGCACAACGTATACTGAAGAAATATCGTATAGAGAAACTTCCGATTATCAGCAAAGCTGGTAAACTAAAAGGGTTGATAACAGTGCGTGATATCATAAAGAAAATGGAACATCCTGATGCTACGGTTGATAAGCTTGGCCGACTCTGCTGTGCTGCGGCGATAGGTATTGGTCGAGACACAGAAGCTCGCGCTGGTGCTCTTATTGAAGCGAATGTTGACGCACTGGTCATTGATACGGCGCATGGACATTCAAAGAGTGTGTTTAGTATGACCAAACGTATAAAAAGACTTTTTCCCAAGATTGAACTTATTGTTGGTAATGTCGCGACTGCCGAAGCAACCAGGGAGTTAGCCAAGCTTAAGGTTGACGGTATTAAGGTTGGTATTGGCCCGGGGTCAATATGTACAACAAGGGTTGTCGCTGGTATTGGTGTACCTCAGGCAACAGCAGTAGCCGAGTGTGCACGCATTGCCAAGGAAAAACAGATACCAATAATCGCGGATGGCGGTATAAGATATTCAGGTGATGTGGTAAAAGCACTTGCCTGCGGAGCATATTGTGTTATGATCGGGAATCTTTTTGCCGGGACTGAAGAGAGTCCAGGCGAAAGGATTTTGCTTGAAGGTCGACGGTACAAAGAATATCGTGCCATGGGTTCTCTTGGTGCTATGCCCAAAGGCTCAGCTGATCGTTATTTCCAGGAATCAGCCAAGAAATTTGTGCCCGAAGGAGTCGAAGGAAGGGTTCCTTATCGGGGTTTGGTTAAAGACGTAATTTTCCAATTGGTTGGTGGTCTTAAGGCTGGTTTGGGATATTGTGGCGCAAAGAGCATCAAGGCATTACAGAAAAAAGCAAGGTTTATAAAAATAAGTTCGGCTGGTTTAAGAGAAAGTCATCCACATGATATTACCATAACCAAAGAAGCGCCAAACTATGAAATCCGGGGCGTATAGACCTGCTTTTACAATAATCGCACCATACTATGACACGTTGATGTCTTTTGTTAACTACCCTGCCTGGGTTACGTATATCGAAAACATACTAATGCTGCATAATAGAAAAGAGAAAAGGATACTCGATATTGCGTGTGGCACGGGTATATGTCTTGAACTATGGTCTCAAAGGGGATATGCTGTCTTTGGACTCGACATTTCCATGTCCATGTTGGCGATTTGTAAACAACGGTTTGCACATTTGGACAATGGCCCGGTTCATTTGATCAATGGCGACATGAGACAAATAGGATTTGCCGGCAAAATGCCGATCATTACTTGTCTATACGATAGTCTTAATCATTTACTGAGCGTCGATGATCTATTTGGTTGTCTGCAAAGCGTGTATGATGGACTGGAGCCAGGGGGAATCTTTATCTTTGATATGAATACAGTCCATTGTTTGCGTGATGAATGGGGCAATAGCACATTTGATCGAAGGGATGGTAATATTAATTCAATATGGACAAATAGGTTTGATTTGGCTACTTACATTTCAACCTTGGAGATCAGTTTAAAGATCAATGAAAATGGCACGACCAAAACCCTCAATGAAATCCACCGAGAACGCGGGTACCGATTATCCTTGATCCATGACATATTGGCTAAACTGGGTTTCAAGAGTAGTCTGTATAGACATCTGACTTTCCAGCCAGCGCAAGAGAGTGATTTGCGCATTATAGGGGTTGCCGAAAAATGATCGCTGATTTGCACATTCATTCACGGTATTCAAGGGCAACATCCAAAGAAATGATGATCCCCAAGATCGCTGAATATGCCAAGCTCAAGGGCATTAACATGGTTGCAACAGGTGATTTCACCCATCCTCAATGGCTCAAGGAATTGAAAGCAAGTCTAAAAACAGCGGGTAAAGGTATTTATGAACATGGCGGCGTGAAATTCATACTGAATGTTGAGGTTAACAATATATATACTAAAAAAGGCAAGCTGCGTCGTTTACACAACCTCATATTTGCTCCTGATTTTGCCACCGTGGAGAAAGTCAATGCTTATTTGACCCGTTATGGAAAACTTGCCTCTGATGGAAGGCCGATATTGTCGCTTGATACCTATGAGATGTTTAAAGCATTGCTTGATATATCATCAGATGTTTTTCTGATCCCAGCTCACATCTGGACACCCTGGTTTTCTCTTTTTGGAGCCAATTCAGGTTTTGACTCAATAGAAGAATGTTTTGGTGATCTCAAAGACGATTTTTTTGCCGCGGAAACCGGACTATCTTCAGATCCAGGAATGAACTGGCGTATATCAGTATTAGATAATTATACTTTGGTCTCGAACTCTGATGCCCATTCACCATCGCGCTTGGGTCGTGAGGTAAATGTATTTAAAGAAGACCTGGATTACTTTCAACTGCGTGATGTCTTAAAGAATAAGGACAAAGAGAAATTCCTGTATACTATTGAGTTCCATCCAGAAGAAGGTAAATACCATTATGACGGACACCGCAAGTGCGATGTAAGGTTATCACCCAAAGAGGCGCGGTTCAATAATAACCTTTGTCCAGTCTGCTCGCGCAGTCTTACGATCGGCGTATTACATCGGATTGAATCGCTTTCTGACCGAGATGATGGGTTTGTGCCGGAAGATTCAATACCTTACAAAAAGATGATTCCATTGGAAGAAATTATCGCCGAAGCAAAGGGTTGTGGTCGAGATACAGTGGGGGTAAAAAATGAATATCGCAGACTGTGCAATATTTTTGGCAGCGAATTTGAGATATTGTTGAATACCTCGATCCATGATCTAAAGAACAATACGGATGAAAGAATCGCAATTGCAATTGACCGCGTACGGAGGGGTGATCTTATAATAAACCCGGGTTATGATGGTGAATTCGGTACAGTAAAGATATTTGAGGAAGAAAAACCGAAAGAATCACAATTGGGTCTGTTTTAAATGCTGTAGTTCTCTCGAGATTTTTTAAAAGTGTACAGAACAATACCAGCAAATGGGTTTAGGCAAATCCGTAGTATAAGTAGAAACGTTCTGTATCGTCAATCTACCATCATACAAACATTGCGGACATTGTCGTAGAGTCTTGTTCTATTCCAGTTATCATGAGCTTCAGCGATCGTTGTGCTGTTTTGGTAATCAGTATAAGCGGCGTTGCCCTTGGCGTCTTTCCTCAAAATAGAATCTTACTCAAACAATGCCGATTCTCTGCATAGAATGAGTGTATTTAATACCATATATCATAAAGCATGTGCATTGATATTTTCATTGACATTACTTCAAAAATGGATATCATTACTATAAGAAGAAAAATGGAAGATAGAAGTTCATCAAATAGTATGTGACTTGTTTGTACGGCTAAAACAAAGCGTATAAAAACTCAAGGGTAAAAAGTAATCACTGTATATTAGAACTCAACCAAGAGAAGGAACGGACGCAGAGAAAGGAGGTCAATATATTGAAAGCATTAATATTAGCGGCAGGACAGGGGCGAAGACAAAAAGAAAACGGTGATTCGAAACCGTTAATTCCTTTGTTGGGATTGAGCTTTATCGAAAGAGTAATTTTGACCGCTAAAAAATCAGGTATCAAAGAATTTCTGATTGTCACAGGCTATAATGCAGGAAAAATCAGAAAACATTTAAGAAACGGAGACAAATTAGGAGTAGAAATTGATTATATTCATAATGCAGAGTGGAGAAAAGGAAATGGTGTTTCAGTTCTTAAGGCAAAAGACTATCTCCATGAGCCCTTTATTCTTTTAATGGCTGACCATCTGTTTGATGATAAAATCTTATTTGAACTTCAAGAACAAACAATTGAAGATGATGTATGTGTTCTTTGTGTGGATAAAAATCATCATAAATATTTAGATGTAAAGGATGCTACGAAAGTTTTTATGGAAGATGGTCAAATCAAAGATATTGGCAAACAACTTAACAACTATAATGGAATTGATACCGGTATTTTTTTATGCACACCAGTAATTTTCGATACGCTTGAACAAAGTATTGATAGCGGAAACGACAGTTTAGCTGCCGGAATGAGGATTCTAGCAAACCGTCATAAAATGAAAGTGTTTGATATTTCTAATAAATACTGGTTAGATGTGGACGATGACAGCGCTTTGAAAAATGCCAAATCTTTGTTGATTGAACGATTAAGAAAAAATACAGACGGCCCTATCTCCAGAATATTGAATAGACCTATTTCAATCAAAATATCTGAGTTGCTTTTAAAAACAAAAATAACCCCCAATCAAATTTCATTAGTAAGTTTTATTACTAGTTTTTTCGGTGCGCTATTTTTTTATGTCGGAGAATATATCTTTCTCATCATTGGTGGGATTTTGGTTCAATTGTCATCCATTATCGACGGTTGTGATGGTGAAGTCGCACGATTGAAACTTATACAGACAAGATATGGTGGATGGTTTGATGCAGTTTTAGATAGATATGCAGATGCGATAATTATTTTCGGGATGATTCATGGTCATTGGCTATTACATAATGACATCGTTATTTGGACCATCGGTTTCGCGGCTTTGGTGGGGAGCTTTTTGAATAGCTATACCGCTGATAAATATGACGCGATTTTTAAGAACCGAATAGAAAAAACCAATAAATGGAGAATGGGAAGAGATGTCAGGCTATTTCTAATTTTTCTGGGCGCACTAAGTAATCAGATTCTTATTACATTGGCAATTTTAGCGATCATTAGTAATTTTGAATCAATTAGAAGGTTGATTATGTTGAAATTCAGACACGCTTAAAGATATTGAATCAGAAATAGACATGATTATTTCAAATAGAATTAATCGCACTTAAATTCTATTGACATTATGGCTTTTTTGAATATATTAGATTAGTTGATGGATTCAAGGGAAGCGCCGTGAGAATCGGCCGCGGTCGCCGCCACTGTGATTCCAATAAGTAACTCTCGTCGCAGAAAACCACTGCTGCCGCCTTTTAACTTCAAAGGGCGGAGCGGGAAGGTTGATGAGAGTTGGATAAGCCAGGAGACCTATCCATCAACATCACAGGAGAGATCCTTCGGACGAAAGGAGGCAACAATGATCCCTTTGGTTTTTCTTGTTATGTTGGTTGCCCAACCCATCTATGAATTAGATGAGATTGTGGTAACTGCCACGCGTTACCCTGCCGCATTACAGGATATTGCATTGGCAACGGTAGTCATTGATAAAGAGGAGCTTGATAAGCTTAATGCGATAAGTGTTGGTGAAGTCTTGCAGGCTTATGTTGGTGCAGATATCAAAGACTATGGTAACCCTGGTTCAGTATCGAGCATATCGATACGTGGGATACCCGCAAATGGAACCCTGGTGCTTGTAAATGGTCACCCTTTGAATTTGATAACCGTAGGTATGGCTGATTTGAGTGCGATAAATATTAATACGGTTGAGCGCATTGAAATCGTTAAAGGTCCGGTTTCGAGCTTATACGGAGCAAATGGTATTGGTGGTGCAGTAAATATCATAACCACAAAGGATTACAAAAAGCCGGAATTCAAAGCCTTATTCTATCCAGCAACAACAGGTCTGGAGATGCCTTTTCAATCAAAAGAATTGTTCGTGAAGGTGGGTCTACCTATTGGCAAGACGACTTTTGATGCGGCAGGAACATATAGTGCTTCAGATGGTTTTAGGGATAATAGCGATTATACTGGTTATTATTTTACAGGTTCGTTCAGTTATAAACCAGATAAGGCGAAGATCATTTCAACGTTCACCTATAATAACAAAGACTACGGAATCCCCGGACCAATGCTTGCTGACTCAAGCTCAGCTTCTCTTTTGGACCGAGAAAAGGACAATAGCCTACTCGGTAATGTCTGCGTCAAATGGGACATATCAGATGGTTTTGGTTTGACCAATACCTTTTTTGCTGACCGTCGCTTAATTCAATTCCACACTGCTTTTATCGGGTATAATCAGGATACCATAGACACTGATTATGATTATCTTACCTACACACTCGGTTCTAATACAATGGCGCAGATCAGCATGAATAGCACTGAAGTGGTTTTTGGTATTGATGCACACTATGATACACTTGAAACAACTGAAACCTCTGAACGCTACCGTGATACAGTATGGAATGCTTCTTCATATAATATAGGTGCCTGGTTTGAATTGAAACACAAAATCGAGCATTTCATATTTGCGCCGAGTATGAGGTTGGACTGGAATTCAAGATACGATTACTTTCTATCACCAGCAGTCGGTCTTGTCACTCCGATTATGGACAACCTCTGGGCGAAGATTTCGATGGGCAAGGCATTCAGGGCGCCGACATTCAATGATTTGTTCTGGCCTGGTTCGGGAAACCTTGATCTTAAACCAGAGCATGGCTGGGCATATGAATTAAGGCTTGAAAGTTCTCCAATGAACAGTTCGTTTATCGCTTTGTCTTTATTTATGCGCAATGTAAAAGACAGAATTTTCTGGTTACCGTCTGATGATCCACTTGCAAATCCTTCGGACTGGCAGCCTAAAAATGTAAATTATGTTTCGATAAAAGGTGTGGATGTTGAGGCAAAAACAGAAATAAGTGACATGATAGGTATTTCTGTCGAGGCTACTTTTCTCAATGCCCGTCAAAAAAACACCGAGGTAATTTATGATAACTGGAAGGTCGACACCGGGTCTACGGTCCTTAAAGAAATAGAAAGAGATGCTGTTTGCACACCAAGATATAGCATGTCATCAACGATTAGTTTTAATCTGCCTGACAAATATAGAGTAAATCTTACTGGTTCTTATGTTACAGCACGGGTTAACTACTATCCAAATAGTGATGACGACTATCCTAATGTGACTATGGATATGAAGACACTTGATCCTTATTTCGTTCTCAATGCAAATTTGAGCAGACAATTGTTTAAATATCTAACCCTATCAATCGGCGTAAAGAACTTGTTAGACCAGGGTTATGCCACTCAATTTGGCTATACGATGAATGATTTGGACTATCCTATGCCCGGACGCACGTTTTTCGGGCGTCTATCAATGCATTATTGACATAACTGATTCTTTTGCTTATACTTATTCGTGGGGTGGCTGGATAGCCGCTCTATGTGAGAGGAAAGTCCGGGCTTCAAAGGGCAGGATGCTTCCTAACTGGAAGGTCTCGCACCTTTCAATTTCTTCCTCTCCCTTGATGGGAGAGGAATGAGGTGAGGGTGTAGGTGCGGGGGGAAAGTGCCACAGAAAATATACCGCCCTTATACTTTTTATAAAAGTGTGGGGGTAAGGGTGAAATGGCGAGGTAAGAGCTCACCGCTTTAGTGGCGACACTAAAGGCAGGGTAAACCCCATCTGAAGCAAAACCAAATAAGCCCCGTATGAAATTGCCCGTTTCATTCCGCACCTTGCGGGAACGGGGTGGGTAGGTTGCACAGAGCATAGTAGTGATGCTATGCCAAGATAAATGGCTATCCAAGACAGAACCCGGCTTACAGGTCACCCCACGATTTGGTTAAATGGTTAAATCTAAGGAGAGATTTTGAGTGAGTGGATTTTAAAAAATCAAACTGTTGATGCAAGTGATCTGGAAATACGGGGTAAGAAAATACCCGGGATTATTGTTCAGGTTTTGAAAAGCCGCGGTTATGACACGCCAGAAAAAATAGAAAGGTATTTTGTTCCATCTTTATCTGACCTGTACAATCCTTTTTTATTGGGTGGTATGGAAAAAGCAGTAGATAGGGTCATTAAAGCTGTAAATAATAACGAAAAAGTCCTTGTTCATGGCGATTATGATGCAGATGGTATTACTGGTTCAGCTCTTGTTATCGGCAACCTCAGGAAATTTGGGCTCGATGTTGACTATCACATACCCCATCGTATTATCGAAGGTTATGGTCTTTCGCCTAAGGGCATTAGCCGTGCGATAGAAAGCGGATGTACTTTGATAATAACTGTTGACTGTGGGATTACCGCAGTAGAAGAGGTTTTGCAGGCAAAGAAAAGTAATGTTGATGTGATTATCTGCGACCATCACAAACCCCAGGCAATACTGCCAGATGCATATGCGATACTGGATCCGAAACTACCAGGCGACAACTACCCATTTAAAGAACTGGCTGGCGTTGGTGTGGCATTCAAGATGATCCAGGGTTTATACACTAAGATGAAGCAGCCGGTTGAAACAGCTTATGAAGACTTGGACCTTGTCGCTTTAGGAAGCGTTGTTGACGTCGTACCCCTGATTGATGAAAATCGCGTGTTTGTTAAGTATGGTTTGAAGAAAATCACAAAGAGCAAAAGGACAGGGCTACAAGCAATGCTAAAAGAAACTGGCTTAAGAGATGAGTTGACGTCATATCATCTGGGGTTCATAATAGGTCCCAGAATCAATGCTTGTGGTCGGATGCGTGATGCAAAAGAGGCTTTAGAACTTTTCTTGACGAATGACCAAACAAAGGCAACTAAGCTTGCACAAAACCTCTCTGCTGATAATCAGGAAAGGCGATTGATCGAGGACACAATCTACCAAGAAGCCAAATTCATAATTCAGGAAAACCAGCTCGACAAAGATAGAATAATCGTTATTGGAAAAGAAAACTGGCACGAAGGTGTAGTTGGAATTGTGGCATCCAAAATATCTGAGGAATTGTACAAACCAGCAATCATTCTATCGGTGAAAGAGGATATAGCAAAAGGTTCTGCTCGATCAATACCTGATTTAGACATCACTGAGACCCTCAGTGTGTGTCAGGACCAACTCATTAGATACGGTGGACATAGCCAGGCAGCAGGCTTGGAATTGAGCATAGAAAAACTCGCTCAACTGCGTCAATGTATTAATGACTATGCACTAAAATTCGATGAGGCGATTTTTCAAAGGAAACACTCCTACGATATGGAAATTAGTTTGGATGAGATTACTGAAGATGTGGCGTATTTCCTAAAGTACTTCGAGCCGACTGGTCTGGCAAACCCTCAACCAGTTTTCTTGGGTACGAATCTGGAAGTCGTTGGTGTGCCAAGAGTGGTTGGCAATGATCATTTGAAATTCGCTTTAAGAGACGGTGGCAAGACTTTCGGGGTAATCGCCTATAGCCAGGCAGGCAAAATTCTGGAAATCGAACCTGGGAAAACCAGACTGGATTGTCTGTTTTCGATAGTTGAGGATTCATATACCAGGAAGAAAAAAACCGTGCTCAAAATCAAGGAGATGAAAAAGAGCGCACAATAGTAATGATGCAGAGTAACATAAAAAGTTCATCTAAAACATCATGGGAACTGATCAATGATGGTGACATGATGTTCTTTCAGTTCAAATCAGACAATAGACTTATGTTTTATTCGACAAAGTGCACTGAAAAAAGATTCCTTGAACGGTTCAAACCAATTCTATTAAAACAAATACATTCAGACATAATCATCAATGTTGATAAAGACAGCGCGCGCATCGGCGACGGCTTATTAACGCAGAGAAGCAATCTCGCGCTTGGTGTCAGAATAGCTGATTGTCTACCAGTCTACCTTTTCAACGAAACAAAAATCTGTATTATTCACTGCGGGTGGCAAGGCATTATTAAAGGGATAGCAAAAAGGGCTAAACGATTTATGGATAATTATAAATATGTCCTTGGTGCCTCAATAGGGCCCTGCTGTTATGAAGTCAAGGAAGATACTGCTGAACTCTTCACGCAGCAATATAAAAACGCAGTGATCCGCAGAAACAGGAAATATTTTATCGACCTCAAAGGAGCTATTATCGAAGACCTCGGTGAGGAGAAGCTTATTGCATCGCTTGATTTCTGCACAAAATGCCATCCGGAATATTTTTATTCATATCGCCGGGGTGACAAGAATAAAAGAGATTATGCAATACTGAAGTATTTCTCGACTCATCCTGATTCTTGATCGAAACTCATTCGAAAAGCAAATGTCCCTACGCAAAACTGCTAATTAGCAGTTCGAAATCACTTTAGTAGTATTGCTTTTTTCGTCTCCTGAAAGCCTTCGGTCATTAATCTCACAAAATAAACACCATTGGCGAGTTTTCTATTGATATCATCTTTGCAATCCCAGGCGATGCTCTGGTTTGCCTTAATCATCTGATTATCATAGAAGGTTTTGACTAATCTACCAGTTACGTCGTAGACCTTTAGCGATATTTTCCTGCCGGTAAAACCTTGAAATCTGATATTCATTTGTTTTGCAGACAAACTCGGGTATACATCAAACATCAATCTATCAATATAAGCATCACCATATGCTTGCGGACCACCACCGCTGTCGGGTGGTTCGCCACGTACTTGAAAAGCAAGGACACGTTTGTTCCTGGTATCAGATACATATAGAATATTCGCATCAGGTGATAGCGCAAGGCTTGTCGGAGAATCGAGCAGGGTATCAATTTGGTATAATGGATTACCAAAGGGATCGTATTCCAGTACTCGGTGTGCCACAAAGTCACTGACAAAAAGACATCCGGCACTGTCTATGACAATACTGAACGGCATGGATAATGTGGTAGAATCAGCGAATATTTCAATAAAATTACCAAGGGTATCAAATACAGATATCCGCTTATTGCGCGAATCCGCAACATACAATTTATCGTCATAGTATGCAAGACCAATTGGTCTATTGATTTCACCAGGGTCAGTCCCTTGCGTCCCAAATACAAATAAACTGTCACCATCTTGATTAAACTTCTTGATCTTGTGATGCAATCTATCAGATACCCAGATATTGCCTGAATTATCAAAGGCAAAGCCTGAAGGCAATGAAAAACCTCCGGCAAACCGCAGCAGTAAGCTGCCCTGAGAAGTGAATTTACTGATCAAATGGCTGTTTGAATTGGCAACCCATAGTTTTCCAGAATGATCCATTGCCATGGCAAGAGGAAAGCCAGTACCCACTGAATCGACTAATTTGAATGTATCGATCAGTTCGTAATTTGTATTGTACTGATAAATCTTTCCCGTATTGAATTCACCGATATATACTTGGTTTCCAGCAGCAAGTCCATAAACATAATTGGAAAATCCGGAGAACTTACCGTCTCCGTCCCCCTCATTGCTGACATTGACGCTGATTGTAGTGTCATTGCTATTACCAGCTGAGTCACTGACCGTGAGTTTGAGATTGTACCAGCCGTCATTTACCTGGTAAGTGTTCCAGTTTCCAAGAGCCACAGGTTTTTGACCTTGTCCGACCTGGATTGGATACTTTGGTGTATAGGAAATCGAATCAGGGTCATTACCATACCAAATTGCTGACATCTGAGCCTGGTGCTGCAGCTCATACTGTTTAAAATGGGGAGGATCATCGAGTGAGTCATGTGCCCAACCCATTATCGTTATTGTACCACTGATCATCTGACCATTCTGTGGATACGAGATTCTCCTTGCTGGTTTTGTAGTATCGACAATAATACTGTCGAATGAAACCGCGGTTTCATTACCAGCAGCGTCTGAGAACTGACCATACACTTTTCTCACGCCATTACCAGAGATAAGGGTCCACTCTTTGAGCGAATCATAGTCTTCAAATCTGGTATAATCATCAGCCGGGCTCACTACGTCAAGCCTAAAATTGTCTATGAATAGTTTACCGCTGTTTTTTAAAGCACTGTCAGCAAATACGCCGATCCTTGCCTCAATAAATGTTTCGCCAGCTGGCGGATCTGGATAATACTTGAAATATGAATACAGGTTATAGTGTGAAACCTTTGCATTTGTACCTTCAGGGATTGTTATTGAGTCACCGTATGGGTGGGTGCCACGCACCGCAGTGTCAGCCCCATAAATATACTGGAACGCAACCCGGGCATCGCCGACAAAACTATCACTGACCAGATCAATCCATAAAAGCATTGTATTTTCTTCAAACGCTTCAAGACTCTCAGGCGGGATAGCCTGGAAAAAGTAATTTCCCGCAGTTTGTACCGGGATCTCAAATAATTTCAAAGTACTATCATAGGTTGCGTGATCATAGGACCAATCATCTGCATTGTCAAAAGAGGAGTTCTTGACTGGATTCTTTAGATATTTATTACCGAACCGCATCTTTGACATCCCGCTCGTATCTGACATGCTACTTGAAGAGTCTTTCATTGATATCATCAAAGTAACACTTGATGTATTAGTAAATGTACTGCTATCATCAATCACAAATGAACCGGTTGGTAAAGTTTTATCAAAGACTATCGAGTCGCAATATTCAATGCTTTTATTCCAGCCATTACCCATGAACTGGGCATAGACCTTGTTTGTACCTTCACCCTGGCGTAAATACCAGAAACAGGTTGAATCAAATGGTATCCAGCCAGTAGAATCAGTATAAAGCGTATCATTTACAGTATAATCCTGCCAGATTCTCATTGAATCGACTGAATTGCTATCAAGCGGATTATTCATTTCAAGGTTTAATGCAGCAAACGGCATATTACAATAAGTACTGTCATTGTTTATTTTAATTGAACCAGTAGTTCGTGCCAAAGTGATTATAACTTTCCAGTTTCCTGAGCCATTTAGTTTAAAAGACAGAATCCCCACATCATTCGTCTGTAAAGTATCAATCGTTTCGTTGTCAGTCCCTTTTTTCTTAATCACCAGATAATTTGTGTCCGGTACTAAATTGCATACGATATTCAATAGCGAATCGGTCACCGAAACTTCGTATTTGCCACCCTTTGTGTTTTCCTTCATTCCGAATAGTGCAGCAGCACATCCTTTGTCATTTTTAAGTTTTGCTCCCTTTAACTCTGCACCATCTATTGACGTAAGGGTTGCTGATTCTCCAACATCATATGGTATGAATCCAGCAATGACACGAGCAGTGTCAACAGTATTGTCTATTTTCACCTTGATTCTTCGGAAGTAACGGGTTGTACCATTTTCTATAAAGAAATCACTTAAGGTTTCGTAATCAGTATCAACGCTTTCAGGAAATACAATATAGCATACGAGTTTTGGACCGTCTGTATAGTTAATTTCGATTTTTCGGTCATTTATAGTTGGTGCTATCCAGCTATGTATTCGCCAGTGGAGAGAATCAATTGAAGCAATGCGCTCAGCATAATCGCTTATCACAAAACTGCCTAATTTGTTAAAGAAAACTGCCTGCCTGACCCATGATTCAAATGCATTGTAACTTGTATCAATGCTTTTACAATAGGTAAACGTATCTGTTGTAGTATAATATCTATACACCAATAAGTCCTTGCGCCATAACGCGGTCCCATTGTCTTCAAAGTCATCCAGTACGTTTTGAAACAAACGTTCTCGGATTTCGAACCTCCGGGCAAATCCAAGGTCAGCAATAAGCCAGCGACCTTTACCACCAAATATGAATGAATTCTGCTCTTTCTGACGATGACTGCCTGGCTCTCGTTGACCACTCTTTAACGCAAAAATATAATCATTGTTATTCCAACCGGTCCGGGCCGTTACCCAGCCTATGGTTGAAAAGAGTTTACTCAATGGATAAACCGACGGTACACTTGCTGGTGAGGTACTATCTAAATGCGTGTCTGCCCAGAGAAAATAGCCAATCTCTTTCCATCTCATGTCACGTCGCTTTGCTGCAAACCACTGGAAACAGGTGTCGTTTTTATAATCGGCAATGTAACAAGTTGCTGGATTCCATAGACCAGCCCATTTGTCATAGTCACAAAAGGTAATATCCCAGTTGGGACCAAAACCTGAATTGCCGTTAATTTGGTATTGCTCAGCGCCTGATAACATAGAATGAATTTCCCATTTAGGATAGTTTGCTAAGTAAGTATTGCTACCCATGTAATTATCTATTGTCCCATCGGCAATTAAAAATGATATAAAATGACGGTTTGCATAAGCGCCATAGGAAATACCTTCGTTAAACCCACCTTCTTGACCACAGGCATCTGAATGTGCTAGTATTGTATCAATCTTTGCTCGTGCCGTGTCTAACTCGTCATGAAGTGCAACAGTATCGTCGAGTGATAAGCAGCCCATTCCCATACCAGTACCAAACATTATTGCCCGACCATTGGCATAGGTAAGAGGAGGCTCATTAGCTTCGTCAAAATCCAAGGCCTGAAGATAGCACTGGTTGATTCCCAATGAAATAAGGGTGTTTTGAATGTTTAGTTTCTCATAATCTGACAAACTATCGTACAACCAGTCATAGGCTAAAGCCATACCATAGGCAATTGAACCAGTACAATGATGCGCGTATGATGTTCCCCTTGCACTATTTGTCCGGTCCACAAATGTTGACCAGTTTGCCAGTGAATTTAATATGCCTTTGCAATGATTTAGATAAGTGCCATTATTGTCAATCAAGCCTACTAATGAGAAAATTCGCAGACGCTTTGATGTCTGCCGTAGTGGACTCAACCAATAATCCAACACTGTATCAGCAGGATGAAGTGGCAGTTGGTCATAAGGATAGCTGCTTGTAGTATCTTTTGAGGTGCTGTCAGTCTCGGGCCAGGGAAAATGAATTGTGGTGCTATTATAGTATCCACTCGCCAAGTTCTGCAGCGTATCCCATAATGTAGCGTAAGATACTCCAAGTCCACCTATATACGTGTCATTTCGTCTTGCACGAAGTGTTGATAAATCACCTTCCTCAAACAACAACCTCGGATGGTCACCCGTTGGCGGCGTGGAGATGATAATATCGTCATAGAACACCTCCCCATCTGCCAGCGAATCCGCCTGCGTTGTTCCTAAGCTTATCTTATTAGAAACCTTATTTTTATTCATCGGGACGTATGTATCAATCGAATCACCATCCAAATAAAAGGTAACCACTGTATCGCTGCCATTAATAAAGCGATAAATCTGTATTTTATACCACCGGTCAGTAGAATCAATAATTGCTTCATTATGATGAATGCTATCTGCATCTTCTACATGGATTGTAAACAGACCACCATTAGGAGGATTGTTTAGTGTATCGATTACTAAAGCTATATCCGTTTTTGCGGGCAGCCCTTCACCAGGAATATTCCACAACACGCACAGGGGGAAGGAGTCGATGGTTTCGTGATTATGATAAATCCAGAGGTAAAATTCAACCATATACTCATTGGCAGAGTTGGTGAAGGTTTTATAGGCATTGGCGTAAGAATTGTTGTCGGAATCGTAAATGTACAAACTCCATTCACCGTGAGCCTGAGATTGATAATCATTATTTTCATCTTCATATCTTTTATAAATATCGCCATTTCCACCTGTATTAGTAGTCCAATCTAAAGAACCCTCCCAAGCCTCAAAAGTACTCCTTTGTAATATCGTGCCATTTAATAGCACGATTATAATAAACATTGCTATTGCAATATTTTTCATCTTGGTCTCCTCTTATTCATGTATATAATTTTTTCTTGTTTTTCACTTCTTATTATCCCTGATTTTGTCGATAACTTTGCATAATAAACACCTGACGCTATCTGTAATCCATTATTATCTTTTCCATTCCAAATAACGTTATAATGTCCTGGAATAAAATATCCACCTGCTAAATCTCTAACTCTTCTGCCTAATGCATCATAAATTTCTATTGACACAAAAGACCGTGTTGGAATGGTAAATGAAATTTGGGTTTGATTATTAAAGGGATTAGGAAAAGCGATAAGAGACTGTAAAGAAGCAAATTTATTATCCCTTCCAGCAATTCCAGTAGTTATGTATTTATAAATCATAAAACTATCCCAGGCGGCAATGTAGATGAAACTATCAACCACAAAAATATCTCGGCATCTGCCTGGAGTATCAAAACTTAGGCGTAAATCCATACTATCCGGCGCTTCCCAATGCACCACTCGAATACCTCCCTCAATATCTGCTCTGCCTTCACCTTTTTTCTTAGGAGGTGCCCACCAATCATCTGCTGCAACATACACCTTATCATTTAAAACAAATAATCCATAAGGGGTTGCTGCCATGCTTATTTGTTCTACAAGAGTAGGTGAAGTAGGATCAGAGACATCAATCATATTAACCTTACCCTGACCTCCGAACCAATCTTCTTCGGTCACAAACGAATAATTGCCTGACACCCAGACATCATATGCACCTCCACTAGGAATGCCGATATGACCAATAATTACGGGATTATATGGGTCAGAAACATTTACAATCAATAAGCTATCCCTATCTGCAAGGTATGCTAAAGTGTCTCTAACATGTAGGTCAATTACTCTACCCGGTGTATTAAGAGTGCATAAGATAACAGGATTTAATAAATCTGAAATATCTATTATTAGAAATCCTGCTGAGCCATCGGCAAAATAAGCAAATGTATCTTTGGCACAAATGCCTTTAGGCTCTGAACCTCCCCATATAGGAACTTCCACATAGCTTATCCTTATAAGTAAAGAAGGATTTGATATGTTTACAAGTGTAAAAGAAGGACCTCCAGCAGAATTTAAGTAAGCGATTGTATCTTCTAAGAACACTCCTAATGCCTCACACCTTGGTTCGTTTAAGTAATAACTGACAGATGGTAAAGAGGGCGTAGTAATATCTACTGATGTAAGACCACCTCTGTCAGCAATATAAGCATATTGTCCTTGTGTAAATACGCCATCTGCCGCTCCCGGTGTTTCACACGCTCCAACCCTCACAATCGAATCCCTTTGCTGGGCAAAGGAGAAAATTGCTAATGTTATCAAAATAACAATTACTTTTCTACTCATTGTCACCTCCTCTTAAAATCAAATCCCTAAATACCAAAACACCTAAATGCCTAAAAAAAATATAGATCATTATTAACCTCAAAACTATAGTTAATCTACTCCTCTCTGTCAATGACAAAGTCCTCAGAGAGTATGGGTTTGCCAACACTTTCACCATACAAAAGCCCAAGCTTTATCTGGTCGAGTTTGATAATCAACTCGTTAAAATATGATAATCTTTCATAATTGGTTAAATCTTCAAGTATAGCATTTAATAAATTTACTAAATTCATCGAATTAAAAACATCATCTCTTGTAAAATATTGTTTAAAAACATCATAATTGTTGCTCCATGGGAGTGTATCCTGAAATATAAGCAGAACATCATTATCACCTACACACTCCCAGGCAAGTACCAATCCACCGACACTAAGAGGACAACCGGTGATAAATTCGATTCTTCCATCCAAGTCGAAATCACCATCAATAAAAGACGCCGAGTAATTTAATGTATCTTCCCACACTAAAACATACTGATTATCTCCAGTGTTTTCATAAACACAGGTATGAGGTTTTGTTCTGCTTCAGATGGAACTTGACAAACGGGCATAGTTGAATAAGGTGGGAAGGAAGGAGCAGAAATGGACAGAAAAAGGCGGCGGTTTAGTTCTGAGAAGAAGGTTGAAATCTTGCGAGAGCATTTAAAGAACAAAG